>JAFAGX010000330.1 GCA_019237515.1 Acidobacteriaceae bacterium | reverse complement strand
CAGGAAAATGGCATCGCGCTTGGCACGACGGAACAGGTCCGCGTTGACCTGATATGGACGAAAGATCGCATCCCGTTGGCCGGCCTCGGCTTCCTGGCCCATGCTCGCCCAGACATCCGTGTAAACAACATCGGCAGCCGAAACAGCCTCCCGTGGATCATTGGTTACAATGCAAGTCCCACCGGTTTCCTTGCCGCGCGTCTTGGCCCACTCGACCGCATCTGCTTTTGGTTCGTAACCCTTCGGCGTGGCCACCCGGACGTGCGCTCCGACTTGTGCGCCAGCAAACATCAACGAGTGGGCGACGTTGTTGCCGTCTCCAACGAATGCGACCTTCAGTCCCTCGAGGTTCCCTTTTGCTTCCCACATCGTGAGGTAATCTGCCATTGCCTGGCACGGGTGACTGTAGTCGGTGAGGCCGTTGATGACCGGGATGCTTGCATACTCCGCCATCTGCTCGACAATTTCGTGAGCGAAAGTGCGAATCATGATTCCCTGCACCATTCGCTCAAGATTTTTAGCGACGTCGTAAACCGATTCGCGTTTGCCGAGGCTGATCTCGGCCGGCGAGAGATAAATCGAAAACCCTCCGAGTTGCTGAATTCCTACATCGAACGTGACTCTTGTCCGTAATGAGGGCTTTTCGAAGATCATCGCCAACGTTTTGCGCTTCAGAGCATCGCAGTAGGTTGTAGGGTGATTTTTGACTTGCCGTGCCAGGATCAGGAGGTACTGGATGTCCGCCGGCGAAAAATCCTTGATCGACAGGAAATCCTTGCCGTTCATATTCCCGCTCCGACAAAAGCCGGCTCATGCTCGTGGACGAATTTCGCGAGCAGGTCTGCCAAGCCTGGCTTCGTGAGTTCTTCGACTTCGTACGCAACCCTGACATTCGGTTTGTCAACAGTGATGACACGCTTCAGATCGATAGGAGTCGCGATCACGACTGCGTCGCAGGGTGTGCGGCGAATCGTATCTTCGAGTTCACGCCGTTGGCTGGTGCTATAACCCATCGCCGGCAGGAGATTCGTCAGATGCGTGTATTTTTCATACGTGCTCCGAATTGATCCCACCGCATAGGGACGCGGATCAACCAATTCAGCCGCTCCACAATCTTTCGCAGCCACGACGCCGGCGCCATAGCGCATTTCGCCGTGAGTTAGTGTGGGGCCGTCCTCCACCACGAGCACTCGTTTCCCTCTAATGGCGTCAGGCCGGTCGATGCTGACGCGGCTGGCCATTTCAAAAACTGCAGCTTTCGGGTTATTCAGCTTTACATTGCGCCTCACGGTCTCGATATCACTCTGCTGCGCGGTATCAACTTTGTTGATCACGATCGCGTCGGCGCGTCTTAGATTGATTTCCCCGGGATAGTAGGACAACTCGTGACCAGGCCGGTGCGGATCGACTACGACGATCTCCAAATCAGATCTGTAGAACGGCGTGTCATTGTTGCCGCCATCCCAAAGAATCACATCCGATTCCTGCTCGGCGCGACGCAAAATCTTCTCGTAGTCAACGCCCGCGTACACGACCATACCTTCTCGAATGTGCGGTTCATATTCCTCTCGCTCTTCGATAGTGCACTTTTGCAGTTCGAGATCGCTCATCGTGGTAAAACGCTGAACGGCTTGAGAGGCCAGGTCACCATATGGCATCGGATGGCGAATCGCTGCCGGCTTACGCCCGTGCCGTCGCAATTCGGCGGCGACCAATCGCGATACCGGACTTTTGCCGCAGCCAGTCCGCACTGCGCAAACCGAAACTACGGGAAGCTGGGACTCTATCTGCGTGTGTTCGGTTCCCAGCAGTTCAAAATCCGCTCCCGCCGCCAGCGCACGCGAGGCCAAATGCATGAGATTCTGATGGGAAATGTCGCTGTATGAAAACACGACGGAATCAATCTCGTTCGCAGTAATCAGCTTTTCGAGATCCTTTTCGTCGAAAATCGGGATGCCGTCGGGATAGAGTCGGCCAGAAAGTTCCGGCGGATAGCGTCGACCGGCAATATCTGGAATCTGGGTTGCCGTGAATGCGACCACTTGATAATCAAGGTTGTTGCGAAACACAACATTAAAGTTGTGAAAGTCACGCCCAGCCGCTCCAAGGATCAATATCCGCTTCATGAGACACCCCCGCTTAACTCCGTATCTTGCTTCGCCGCCGCAGCTTTCGGCTGTGCCCTTTATCACCAGCGGGTGTGACCGATGGGCACACTTTCGGGTTTCGACTGGTGGCGGGTGATTGCGTTGCTTGTGACCGGAGTCACAGCAACCAGTTTGAAACCAGCCAATAATCAGGTTGGCTCTCACGGGGAGGGATGTATGAAGAAAATTGTGCTGATATTCAGCTTGTTAGCGGCTGCTCAGCTGATGGCAGTAGAGAAGTCGACTGTCACCGTCAAAAACACCAGCGTCAGCGGCACCGAAATTTTGGTTGTGATTCAGGAATCAGGAAAGTCGCTCGAATTGCAGTGCACGAAAGACGCTCCCAACTGCAAAAGTCCGCAACCGGGCTCTTACTGGATGGTGCGGCTGCCCAAAAATCACGGCTATTACGACTGTGCCAATGTCGACCTCTATTCGCAGACGGCAGATCCGGAGAACGGAGGTAAGGCTTTTGCGGAATACTGCTTAAACGAGAAGTGAGGTCAGCCTTCGCAATCAGTCGAACATCAGCCCGCGTTCGACAGTGGGACCGTCACATTCACTTCCGTGCCTTCGCCGGCGCGCGATTCTATCGACACTTTGCCATTAATAAGGTGGGCGCGTTCTTTCATTCCTGTAATTCCAATTCCTGCGGAGCTGCTGGAATCGCCCGCCAAGCCCACCCCCTCATCTCGGACGCTCAACCGGAGCGCACCGTCCAGCATTCCTAAGGTGACAAAGACCTCCGGGGCGTTCGAGTGCTTCGAAACGTTACGCAGGCTCTCCTGAAAAATGTGATACAGACTTCGTGAGATCTCTTTCGGGATCGACTCTGGAACATCGCTGGCGAGAAAGTGGGTGCGAATTCCGGAACGTTCTTCGAATTCCTCGCAATATTGCTCCAGCGCTGCTTCCAGTCCGATGTCGTCAAGAATCGAAGGATGTAACTGATGCGAAATATGGCGGACCGTTTCCGCCGCATCGCCCGCGCGGCGCTGCAAACCGCGCAAGCTGTCAAGCAACTCGTGAGAAGTTGCTTTGCTCACCAGTTTCCCGATATCCATCGCCAGGTAAGCGAGTTTTTGACTCAGATCATCGTGCAAGTCGCGTGCAATACGGCGACGTTCATCGTCCTGGGCTGTCATGAGTCTGCCCGTAAGCAACCGTAAATCTTCACCCTGCCGCCTGATTGCCTGCTCGTCCGCTTTGCGTTTGGAAATGTCCGACATGAAAGCGACGGCTAAGGTTTCTTTCTCAGAACGAATGTAGCTGAGGCTAATCTCCACGTCGAACACGGTTCCATCTTTTTTTCTTGCTTGTAGGTCGAGGCCGAATCCCATCGGCCGATTTTGCGGATTATGGAAATACCCGGAGCGGTGACCTATGTGGCCTCCGCGCAGATTTTCTGGCACCAGCAATTCGACCGATTGTCCGATCAGTTCATGTTCGCTGTATCCCAGCATCTTTTGCGTGGCCGGATTCACCATCATGATCCGGCCCTGCTGATTGACTGCGAGGATTGCCTGTGCCGCGGCCTCGAACAGAGCTTCTGCAGTCGCTTCGCTTTGGCGTTTTTCTTGTTCTGCGATCCGCTGCTGGCGCACTGCCCAGCGCACATCGATTGGGGCAAGTATGAGAGCTATAAGTGCGACAACCGCGGCGAACAGCGTGGCAATGAATCCATTTCGCAGCCGGACCTGGCGAGTCCGCGTGCGCGTTTGAAGCAAGCGGTCTTCCTCATCGGCGATTCTGCTACTGGACTCGCGAATCTGCTTCATCACCGTGCGCCCTTGGCCGGCAACCACCACGGCCTCCGCCGCTGTAAAGCCTGAGGTCTTTCGCTGCTGTAGGGCGGTGTTAAAAACATCCATCCTTTTGGCGATCAGCGCGTGCAAGTCGGTGAGGCGCTCTTGCTGGCTTGGGTTGTCTTTTGTGAGTTCCAGTAACTTCTGAATGCTGTGCTGACTGTCGCCAAAGGCGGAACGATAGGGATCGAGATAGCCTCCATCGCCTGTAATGATGTACCCGCGTTCCGCCGATTCGGCGTCCTTCACATCGGAAAGCAACTGTTCGTTGGTATTGATCACTTCGCGGGTGTGATCTACCCAAAAATCCGATTCAGCAACTTCGCGCAGGGTCCAGATACTAACGCCGGTTATCACCAGTAGCATGACCAAGCCGATCAGCGACCATATAAGGGATCTCTTTGCTAAGACTCCGGTGTCCGAAGGCTGGGTCGAAGTGGGTGGGGTTTTGAGACTTTGCACCAGCTGCCCCCGATGAAATAGGTGGCGTTTCGAGTGCATAATACACTGTTGTCACCATTGTGGACTATGAAACTGCGAGTTCTGCTCGGCGATGATCATGTCCTCATCCTTGACGGACTCCGTTCCGCGTTGCAGGGCCAGTACGAGATCGTTGGCGTCGCCAAAGACGGCCGCGCCTTAGTACGGGAAGCCGAGAAATTCAAACCCGATTTCGTAATCCTCGATATCAGCATGCCGCTGCTCAACGGCTTCGAGGCGGCCAAGCAGATCAAAAAGAACCTGCCGCAAACGAAATTGATTTTCCTGAGCCAGCACCTGAATCCCGCGTATCTGAAACAGGCCCTTCGGCTGGGCGCCTCCGGATATGTGCTTAAGTCGGGCGCCACGGAGGAACTGCAGCAGGCGATCGCGACCGTAGTTCGCGGAAAGATCTACATCACCCCGGCATTTGGCGAAGAGGTGACTAGTCGACTGTGGAATCGCGAGGGCGAATTAAGCGAAGAGACCGAGGGGCTCACTGATCGACAGCGCGAAATTCTGCAATTAATCATTGAAGGGCGCGGCAATAAAGAAATCGCCGAGGTCATTCACGTTTCGGTGAAGACCGTCGAATTCCACCGCGCTCGCATCATGGCCAAACTGGGTGTCAAAAGCGTGGCCGAACTCACCAAAGTAGCTCTGCAGCAAGGGCTTATTCCCGGATAAAAAAACTAGGGTACGCCCTAGTCCCCTCCGTAACTGACCACTCGTAATCTGTCTTTGCAAGCGAA
>JAFAGX010000319.1 GCA_019237515.1 Acidobacteriaceae bacterium | reverse complement strand
GCGCGCGCGATCGGCAAGGATGGTGGGTGTCATTCGGTTGCTCGGCTCATTGACGAGATCGCGCGTGAAGTTCTGCGACTCACCAATGACCCGGGCTTCATCCACGGCTTTCTGCAAGCGGCTTTGATCTCCCTGCGCAATCACCACGACCGATTCGATCTGCTGGTCCTTGCGGTCGCTCTTGTAAACGTCGGGATCAAAATTGCCAACGAACGCGCCTTCCACAATGGCTTTGACTGCATCTTCGGCGACGATTCCCTCGGGGGCAAGAAACGCCAAATTCCGTATACCGCGCGGCTTCAGAAAACGCACCGCGACACCCGCCAGCTTTCGCAGTTCCGCAGGTGTAAAGTCGGCCGCCTTGCCCCCGCCCAGCAGAAGCATACGTTTGGCCTTCAGCTTGGGCGGACGATGAATCAGGGTTGATTCAAGGGGCTTACCCGATGCTTCGCCGCTTGCAATGATATCTGCCGCAGCCTCGCGAATGGCACCATCATTGCTGGCAACGGCGACGTCAGCTTTGCCGCCAGCTTTTTCATTTCGATCAAGCACCACGACGGCAAGGCAATCGGTTTCAACTGACGATGGGGCGGACAAAGAAAGTGTGGTCTTCATAATTGTGATTAGATTTTTAGTATCGTCGGGAACGAGTAATTTGTGCAACCCGACTGGATCGGAGTGCACGAGATCTTACCGTGCTTTTCTTCCCCTGGCGATCGCTTCCCTGGCTTCGCGATCGGCAGTCCGCCTTCGCTCCGTTTCTCGCTTGTCCCAAAGCTGCTTGCCCTTGGCCAGGGCCAATTCGACTTTCACGCGTCCGTTTTTGAAGTACATGCGAGTGGGTATGAGAGTCAGTCCGCGCTGCTGTGTTTTGCCAATGAGCTTGCGAATCTCATCACGATGCACAAGCAACTTACGGGTGCGCAGCGGAGCATGGTTAAAGATGTTGCCATGCTCATATGGCCCGATATGGCAATTCAGGAGCCAGAGTTCGCCGTCCTTGATCAGACCGTACGCATCTTTGAGATTTGCTCGTCCCGCCCTTACCGATTTGACCTCGGTTCCGGTCAGGGCGATACCGGTCTCAAATTTTTCCAGCAAGAAATAGTTATGCGAAGCGATCCTGTTTACAGCGGCATCTTTCTGCCCGGCCGCAGTCGGATCCCGACGGGGATTCTTCTCCGGATTGGACCGAGTCGGCTGAGTGCTTGGGCGGGGCATGGCTGCCATAAGCTTATCTCATCGCGTCATGTAACTCGGATTTGCTCTGTGGCAACGATCGCTGCAGACTTGAGCTCCGACAAATGCGTCGTGAGAGGACTTGAACTTGCGAGTTAACTGCAATCAAGGCAGGCACTTCGGTGTGTTCGGAGGCGATGCTATAATCGCGATGCATACATCTCTTAACAACAACTTAGCGTACCGGCGGTTTGAGTTAAGGCCGAAGTCAGGAGGAGACTGTTTGCGAAGGGGTTGGGAATGAAGTTGTTTTTTCGGCCAGCAGTCATCCTGCTGATTTTAATAGCGATAATATCTCCGTCGCCTGCTGCCGACAAAGCCAAGAACCTGTTCAAGAAGGGCCGCGACGCAGAGGCTCGCCAGAATTACGAGCAGGCCTATGACTTTTATAAGCAGGCTTACGATCTCAGCCCGACTAATCTCGGCTATCGCGCCTCTTTTGAGCGCTTACGGTTTCTCGCCGGGGCCTCGCATGTGCATCGCGGACAGTTACTGCGCGATGCCGGGCAACTGGACGCCGCATTGGCAGAGTTTCAGAAGGCGGTAGAGATTGATCCGTCCAGTGCGGTTGCCAAGCAGGAAGTGCAGCGCACACAGGAAATGATCGAGGCTGCGAAGGCAACGCCCACGAAGTCGTCGGCACCGCCACCAAATTACTTACAGAACTTGCTTCAGCATGCAGGTGGCCCGGTCGAACTCGCGTCCATATCCAACGTCCCCATCAACCTGAAGATCACCGAAGACAGTAAAGTGATTTACGAAACGGTTGGCAAACTGGCGGGAATCAATGTGCTGTTTGATCCCGACTACACGTCGCGGCGAATCAAGATAGAACTGAACAATGTTTCTTTGCAAGAAGCTCTGCAGATCATTGCGGTCGAGACAAAGACTTTTTGGCGGCCAGTTACAGCCAACACGATTTTCGTTGCGGCCGACAATCCGGCAAAGCGGAAGGATCTCGAACAGGTAGTGGTTAAGACGTTTTATTTGTCGAACCTGTCGCAGCCGACGGAACTTCAGGACGTAACCAATGCGATGCGGCAGATTCTGGAAATCAATCGCATTCAGCCGCTGCCGTCCGAGTCCGCGATTGTCGTGCGTGGCACGCCGGACCAGTTGGCCCTTGCTCAGTGGCTGGTCGAGGATTTAGATCGCTCGAAATCCGAAGTCGTGGTCGACGTTGCAGTGATGCAGGTAAACCGGAGCAAATCGCGAACTCTGGGCATCAACCCTCCGACCAGTGCGACTGTTCAACTGCAGCAGAACGTGAATACGAACACAACGAATACCAACACTAACCAGACCGGCACGACGTCCAATAGCGGGAACGGCAGCATCAATCTCAATACGTTGGGCAACCTGAACGCGACCGACTTCACGGTAACAATTTCGCAGGCGACGGCGACTGCGCTCTTCAGTGATAGCGACACCAGGCTGATCCAGAAGCCGCAGATTCGGGCGATTGATGGACAGAAAGCCACGCTGAAAATAGGGCAGCGCGTTCCAGTTGCGACCGGTTCGTTTCAACCGGGTATTGGCGGAGTCGGTATCAATCCTCTGGTGAATACGCAGTTTCAATACATAGATGTCGGTGTAAATATCGACGTCACACCCAGGGTCCACGCTAACGGCGATGTCACACTCAAGGTCACGATGGAAGTTTCCGAAGTGGATAGCACTTCTAACATCGGAGGAATTGATCAACCTGTCATTGGGCAACGAAAAATTGAACACGAAGTACGACTGAGGGAAGGCGAGGTAAATCTGTTGGGTGGGATGATGGAGAATCAGCAATCGCGCGCTCTGACCGGATTTCCGCTCTTGTCTCAAATTCCCATTCTCAAATATCTCTTCGGGCAAACCACGACCCAGAACAGCGAGACAGAAACGGTTTTCGCGCTCATTCCGCACATTGTGCGGAAGCAAGTATTTACGGACCTCAACCAGCAGGCGCTGGATATTGGCACAGCCAGCGCCATCTCGTTACGGCGTGTGAGCCGTCCTGAGACGCCGTCCACTGCGCCCGCAGCCCCGGCGCAGGCACCTGCCGCACAACCTCAGGGCCAACCTCCGCAGGCAATTGCACCCATTCCGCAGTCCGCCCAGGCTCCAACTCCCGCGCCAATTGCGGCGAGCTTTGGCTTCGATCCACCGACCATTACTCAGCCCAAAGGCGCGACCTTTGCTGTGAACGTGTTATTGAATGGCGCACAGAATGCCTACTCGGTTCCATTACAGGTGACCTACGATCCTAAAATTCTGCAGGTCGTGAATGTCTCGAATGGAACATTACTGTCGCAAGATGGGCAGGCGGTTGCGCTGGTGCATCGCGATGACGACAGTACTGGCACCTTGCAGATCACGGCCACCAGGCCGCCGGGGGCTAACGGCATATCAGGCGCGGGCCCGGTTGTGACTCTGACCTTTATGGCCAAAACATCCGGACAATCAAATCTAGCAATCTCAAAGGGAGGAATGCGCGACCCTGGCATGCAACCCACGCTGGTGAATGGAGCGAGCGCCAGCGTCACGATCCAGTAGTTTGAGGCTAGAGGTCATAGCTGCTCGCTGCCGTTGTCAAGTGGTGACCGGCTAGCGTTGATCGAAGAGAAGCAATGAAGTTCGCCGTTAAGAAAAGTCGATCAAACCTTCACATACGCGGTTTTACGCTAATCGAGTTGATCGTCGCCACGACGATCCTGATGATCCTGACCACACTGGCTATTCCTTTGGCCCGGGTAACGATCAAACGTGAGAAAGAGCACGAACTGCGCCATGATTTATGGGAGATGAGGGATGCAATCGATCGCTACAAAGACGCTGCCGATCGAGGCGCTTTTCAGACCAAGGTAGGGACCGAGGGATATCCGCCGGATTTGGAGACGTTGGTAAAGGGCGTGGATGTGCATGGGAAAAAACTCAAGTTTCTGCGCCGCATTCCTACCGACCCGATGACTGGCAATACTGAATGGGGAATGCGCTCCATGCAGGATGATCCTGATTCAGACTCCTGGGGCGGGCAAAACGTATTTGACGTATTTACGAAGTCTCAGGGCACTGGGCTTGATGGGACGGAGTACAAGACCTGGTAATGCGAACAGTTGCAAAACGCGGAAACCGCGGGTTCACCCTCATTGAGCTGATGATCGTCATCAGCATCATTCTCATTCTGGTCTCGGTTGCACTGCCCGCCTACAACCAATCGATTGTCCGTGCCCGGGAGTCAGTGCTGAAACAGAACCTTTTCACGCTGCGCTCCGTCATCTCGCAATACACGCTCGACAAACAGAAAGCACCTCAGTCTCTGGACGATTTGATTTCCGCGGGGTATTTGAAGCAACTTCCCGTGGATCC
>JAFAGX010000567.1 GCA_019237515.1 Acidobacteriaceae bacterium | reverse complement strand
CCGCGAGCACGCGTAACGCGTCCGCCTCGATGCGCACCACATTTTCCCCAACGTGTTTCATTAAAAAAGGATGTTAGCACGGCAAGAAGATGCGAATGGTCAAGCCGCCGCGTTCAGAAATGATCTTCAATCTTTCTGTGCGGCGCTAACCCTGCGCCGAGACCCTTGGCTTGGATAAGGGCGTCCCATGGACCTGCTTTCCAGTTATCTCTACGCGGATTCTCCTGAATCCATGGGGGCAGTGTGATCAGCAGAGTTCGCGCCAACGCCTGAGCATACGGCTCGTACATCATCCTCACGCTTCCGAGCTTTTGGGCAAATTCGTCGCCTTCCTTCAGGCTTATACCGCGAGCGGCGAGGCTCTGGCGAAACTGTGCTAAACCATCATCTGGTAATCGGTCGGGAAATGTGCGGTCATACCGGGCATTCACTACCTGCGCAAGATCGACGACCGCATGTCGCGCCATGGCAAAAGTCATTTTTGCCTGTTCAGTCGGCAGTGCGTCGACGCCAGCGAGTACTAGCGCGGTCGTATCCAAAATGGCTGTCAGTGCACCGAGCCACGATTGATTGGTGTGCTGTGAACGGAAGTAACACAGCACTGGATAAGAAATGTGGCTCTCCAGGATCTCGCTAGCCAGCCGCTCCCAATCGCGGAAAACCTGATCAAGCAATCGTTTGTCGGAAGCGGTGCCCAATCTGGCGAGTAGTTCAGCCGCTGTCGGTGGCGAACCTGCCCGCACATCGAGCAGCGAAATCTGAACTTCCCGGCGTGAAAACGAAGCGTAAAGTGTCGGCAGATATCCGATTACCGTTCCCAAAAAACCAAAACCCAGCCCCGCCTCCATAACCGCCAGGGTGCGAGATAAGGGAGAAGTGGGAACGATGTCCCCATATCCAAGAGTGAAGAACGTTTCCCCGCTGTGATAGATCAACCGCCCAAAAGTGATTGGCTCGTTGCTCAGTTGCACGTGCTCACCTGCGCCGTATTGCAGCAGGGCGAATCCAAAAATCAATCCCAACGCCCACAGTCCCAGCAGCAAAATAATGGACAACGGCCCAAAATAACCCAGGAAGTTTTCGCGGCGAGTGGGCAACTGAATGTGACTGATAAGTGCTCGCCACGGTCTCCAGGTATGCCGGTAAAACCAGCTTGTGATGCGAAAATGCCGCTGAACCCTCCGCGGAAGAACTACAGTTTCAAAGGCGTCCAGCAAAACCGCAAGGATCACCACGGCCCCGGCGATACTGACGAAGATATGCATGTGCGGAGTGCTGTCGCTGCTTAGATGAGTAGGGATGGTAGCAGATTCAGACTAGCAGGGTTTTACGGTGTCGCGTGGGCACCGTCGATGGCCTTGCGAACGGCAAGCAGCTCCTTTAGCACGCCTCGAAGTTTTGTCGATTCCAACGCATTTGCACCGTCAGACTTCGCCTGCTTCGGATTGTCATGGACTTCAAGGAAGATTCCATCCACACCGGCTGCCGCTGCCGCACGTGCCAGCACCGGAATAAATTCCGGCTGTCCACCACTCGCTGCGGGCTGATCCTGGTCCCCGTGCGCTGCTGAGGGTAATTGAACCGAATGGGTTGCGTCGAAAACTACAGGAGCAAATTTCCGCATGGTGGCGAGGGAGCGCATATCCACGATAAGGTTGTTATAGCCGAAGCTTGATCCCCGCTCTGTCACAAATACCCGATCGTTGCCCGCTGTGCGACATTTTTCTACGGAGTGCTTCATATCCCACGGGGAGACGAATTGCCCTTTCTTGATATTGACCGCCCGGTCGCTCATAGCAGCGGCGACCACCAGGTCCGTCTGCCGGCAAAGAAAAGCCGGAATCTGCAGGATATCTGCGACCTCGGCAACCTTGGGCACGTCTGCTGTCTGGTGCACGTCCGTGAGTACCGGCACGTGCACTTCATTCTTAATTTTTTTCAGAATCCGCAAGCCCTCGATTAGACCGGGTCCGCGATAGCTGCGAATCGAAGTGCGGTTCGCCTTGTCATAGGAAGCTTTGAAGATAAACGGAAAATTCAGTGATCGGGTTACGCCCTTGATGATTTCCGCCATGCGGATCGCGTGCTCTTCAGTCTCAATGACGCACGGACCCGCGATGAGAAACAGGTCCCCTGATCCGATGCGAATGCCTTCGACTTGAAACGACAGGCTCATAAGGAATGCAAAAAGACAGCGTGATCTCTGCGTCCTCTGTGGTTGCTCTTATCGCGTGCCCATTTTTTGAGGCCGATGAAACATTTCGATCTCTGCGGCCGCTTCTTCGGCACGCTTCTTGAGCCCGTACTCATACGATGCCCCGATGAACGAAGTGAACATCGGATGCGGCTCGAGCGGCTTGGATTTGAATTCGGGGTGGAACTGGCAACCAATAAAATGCGGATGATCTGGAAGTTCTACCATCTCGACGTAGGTGCCATCCGGAGTGGAGCCCGAGATTCTCAGCCCTGCGGCCGTGAGCGTTCCTTCGTACTCGCGGTTGAATTCATAGCGATGCCGGTGGCGCTCGCTGATCTCGAGCTTTCCATAGATTTTGTGGGCCAGAGTTCCAGGTTCAATTTTGCAGGTCCACGCGCCCAAACGCATGGTGCCGCCCAGTTCTTCGACCCCGCGCAATTCACGTAACTTGTAAATCACCCGATGTGGAGTTGCGGGATCAAATTCACTGGAGTTGGCGTCGACTAACCCACACACGTTGCGGGCAAATTCCACGCAGGCTGTCTGCATCCCCAAACAGATTCCGAAGTACGGCACTTTATTTTCACGCGCATAGCGGATTGCATTCAGCATTCCTTCGATGCCCCGCTTGCCGAACCCGCCCGGAACCAAAATGCCGTCGTAATCACGGAGCTGTTCCTCATAGACGCGGTCCTTGCCTTCCAACCCCTCGGCTTCAATCCAGTTCAAAACTAATTTCAGATTGTGAGCCAGCGCGCCATGCACCAGGGCTTCTTTTAGAGATTTATAGGAGTCCTCATATTCAACGTATTTGCCAACAATCCCAATCGTCACCTCTGCTTTGGGGTTGTAGACCCGATGAACAAGCTCCTCCCACTCCTTTAAATCACGCTGCGTCGCTTCCAGCCGCAGATATTTCAATACGAGAGAATCCACACCTTCATGAGAAAAGACCAGAGGCACTTCGTAAATTGACGCCACATCCTTTGCTGTGATCACCGCCTCTTCCTCCACGTTGCAGAAGAGCGCAATCTTGGATTTGATCTCCTTTGCCAGGAACCGGTCCGTACGACAAAGCAGAATGTCAGGCTGAATTCCAATGCTGAGCAATTCTTTAACCGAGTGCTGAGTTGGCTTGGTTTTAAGTTCCTGAGCCGCCGCTATGAATGGCACCAGCGTAACGTGAACGAACAGCGTGTGCTCACGCCCCAACTCTTGCCGCATCTGGCGAATGGCTTCCATAAACGGCAGGGATTCGATATCGCCCACAGTTCCGCCGATCTCAACAATGCACACATCTACATCCTGCGCCACCTTCTTCATCGCGCTCTTAATTTCGTTGGTGACGTGAGGAATCACCTGCACCGTCTTTCCCAGGTAATCGCCGCGGCGTTCTTTAGCGATGATCTGCTCGTAAATGCGGCCCGTCGTCCAATTATTATCGCGAGAAAGCTTGGCGTGAGTGAAACGCTCGTAATGCCCGAGATCAAGATCAGTCTCGGCACCGTCGTCGGTAACGAAGACCTCGCCATGCTGGAACGGTGACATGGTCCCCGGATCCACGTTGAGGTAGGGATCGAACTTCATGATATTGACTCTCAGGCCCCGGCTCTCCAGGAGACACCCGATCGAAGCCGCAGCCAGACCCTTGCCGAGTGAAGACACAACGCCGCCTGTCACAAAGATGTACTTCGCCGACATCGCTTCCTC
>JAFAGX010000016.1 GCA_019237515.1 Acidobacteriaceae bacterium | reverse complement strand
GCTCGTGGTCGAAGTCACAGGCGACGGCGAAGTTGGGCGTTCCGGTTCAGCAGGTCGACCTGGTGTGGTTGGAGTCTGGTTTGTGGGTTTCCACATGGCGCAAAATTCCTTTCCTTGGATAGATTAGCAAGGTCAACGCCGCATTTCCGTGACCAAACGGGATTTTACTCCCAGCCAGTGTCGTTCACTTGTGGAAAATCTGTGCTTTCTGCAACTTTCCTGTGGTTCTCAGGGTCTCAAACCCCGAATCGCGCTGCTAATAGCGGGTAAATCCTGCCTAAGTGCGGCAGTTCTTATACTCGTCTTAGGCTGGCGGCGTATTCTACAGGCAGACCCAAGTTCACCAAAATGCTTTCTGATTCCGCCATACTCAAGAAAATAGAATGCCAACCCAAACACCACGCGGGCTTTAAGCAATTGGTTCGGGAATTGGGCGTCCACGGCGAAGCCCGCCGCGAGCTTTTGCAACGTTTACAGAAACTCGTGAGCAGCGGGCATTTAGTTCGAGTTGATTCTGATCGCTTTGCCATCCCTCGAAAAACTGCTGGCAAGAATGTTGTCATCGGGAGCTTGAGCATGCATCGCGACGGATTTGGATTTGTCATTCCCGATGCCAAATCCCTTGATGCCCGGCTCAAAGAACGCATCTCTGGGGATATTTTCATACCGCCGCCGTTCATCGGGTCCGCGATGCATGGCGATCGTGTGCTAGCGGAGATTACAGCCATCCGCCCTGACGGCCGCGCGGAAGGGCGAATAGTTCGGCCGGTCAATCGGGCCCACGCCACCGTGGTGGGAATCTTTCATTACGGACATCGGCGAAATTACGTCACGCCGATTGACCAGAAGATCTCGCAGGAAATCACAATTCCGCCGGGAATGGAAAATCCGAATTCTCACGATCCTGAGTCTCGGTCGGAAAAAGACCAGTCGAATCGACCGGCGCAAACCGTTGATCCTCATCGCGTTCTCGGTAAAGAAGCGGCGCGACGGAGCACTTCGGGTGATCTGGAAAATGTGGTGGTCGACGTGGAGATTACGGAGTGGCCGACAGCAACTCACAATCCGCGCGGACGCGTGGTCGAGATTCTTGGGTATGAAGACGACTTCGGCGTCGATGTCGAAATCATGATTCGCAAATTTCATCTGCCACATCGTTTCCCGCCTGAAGTGCTGGAGGAGGCTCAAAGCGCCAAACCAAGTATTTCGGCAAGAGAGGCGCAGAGGCGGCGCGATTTTCGGCGATTCCCGATCGTCACTATTGATGGAGAAACCGCACGCGATTTCGACGACGCCGTTACAGTACGGAAGTTGGAAAACGGCAATTTTGAGCTGCAGGTTCACATAGCGGACGTCGCGCATTATGTACAGCCGGGTTCGGCGATTGACCAGGAGGCACGCCTTCGCGGCACCAGCGTCTATTTTCCCGACCGTGCCGTGCCCATGTTGCCTCTTGAACTCTCAACCGACATTTGCAGTTTGCGCCCGAAGCTGGATCGGTTCGTTCTGTCCTGCGTGATGGAACTCGACCATCAGGGTGACATTCTGAGATACGAACTTTCTGAAGGAATTATTCGCTCCGCGGAACGCATGACCTACACGGATGTGAATGCAGTTCTCGAAGGCGATGCGGGTCTGCGTAACCGCTACGCCGAACTGGTTCCGACGTTTGAGATGATGCGCGATCTTGCGCTAATCCTGAATCGAAAGCGCGAGCGCCGTGGCTCAATCGATTTCGATTTACCCGAGCCGGTTATTGAATTCGACGAGTTTGGATTGATGAAGAGCATCGAGCGATCGGAGCGAAACGTCGCGCATCGCCTGATCGAGGAATTCATGTTGGCAGCGAATGAAACGGTCGCTGGACATCTCGAGAAGAATCGAGTGGCCTCGCTGTACCGCATTCACGAAAAGCCAGATGCCAAACGCGTCTACGAATTCGAAATGATCGCCGCCACCTTCGGCTACTCACTCGGCGTCGGGGCTTTGCCAATTCAGCGTATGCAGCTCAAAACCGACCGCCGAGCCAGCTACGGCACTGGCAAGCGTGCAAAAGAGATTGAGATTCCCAAGGAAGTGCATATTACGCCGCGGATGTATCAAAAGCTGACAGAGAAAATTGCGGGCAGACCGGAAGAGCGCATTCTTTCATACCTGATGCTCCGTTCTTTAAAACAAGCCCGATACTCGGAGGAGAACCTGGGCCATTTCGCCCTGGCTGCGCCGACCTATACGCATTTCACTTCGCCCATCCGCCGTTATCCGGATTTGATCGTGCATCGAATTCTCAAGCAAGCTCTGCAGAATCCGGATCACGATGATGCGGCGCGGGCGCATTCGCCCGTGAAGTCGCCCGTGCAGGCCCCATCTCCCTGGTCTAAGCGCCGGGACCACGCCGCGCATCGCGAATCCTTAGAGCCGACAAGGGCTCCCATGCCGCTCGACGAGCTGCATGAAATCGCAGAGGAGTCCAGCCAATCCGAGCGTCGAGCCGACGATGCCGAGCGCGAACTGATGGAATGGAAGAAGGTCAAATTCATGCAAGACCGAATTGGGGAAGACTTCGATGGCCTGATTATCAGCGTCACGAAATTCGGATTCTTTGTGGAACTCACGGATTTGTTTGTCGAAGGCCTGGTTCCGCTTTCGTCTCTGGCCGGCGATCGCTACACGTATCACGAAAACACGCGTGAAATTATCGGGCAACGCACGCGCAAAACCTATGGGCTGGGACAGAGTATCCATGTTCTGGTCGACCGCATCGATCCGGTGGAGAAGAAACTCCAGTTTGCAGTTTTGGATGTGCCGCCACAGGCAAGAAAGCGCAGTCCTCGGTGAGCTCATCCAGGTTGTCGATCCGACCGCGACGGTTGATGTAAAATTCAAATACCCCACGCCGCATGGCTTGCGCGGCGCAGCTTGCTTGAAGTCGGGACGTGGCTCAGCCTGGTAGAGCACTCGCTTGGGGTGCGAGGGGTCGGCAGTTCAAATCTGCCCGTCCCGACCATTCATCCAGCCATCAGCACTCAGCCGTCGGCATTCAGCCCTTTCTGCTGCCGACCCACGAAGCACCCCAAAAATGCATCCGCAGCGCGGATGCACCAGAAAACGAATGCGAGGGGAGTCGCAGTCGCGATCAACATTCAGCCCTTCCCGGTGCCGACCCACGAAGCGCCCAAAGGTGACGCGCTGCCGGGAAGCGTATGCGCCGAAAACTCATGCGAGGGCCTTGAAAAAGCAACCAGTTCGGCAGATCCAACGCGGGACATTTGCCTGGTCATGCCTTCAAAACCCTGCGAAAGGTTCCTGCGGCCAAAGGCTCTCTGTTAATCTATTGCAATCGTCGAGCTTGGCGTAGGGCGATGAAACATCGTGGTGCACGGGCGGCTTCCGTGGCTTGGTGGCGGGATTCAGGAGAACTTTACTATCTTGCGAACCACATCGAGGTGGAAGTCTGCCCTCTGCTTGCTTGTTCTTTTGGCGGTGTTGGACGCGCGGGCCTTGTCGCAGCAGACGTCTAATCAGCCGCAGGCAACGCAAGCCTGCCCCCCGGTCGTATCCACTACTCAAGCTCAGGGCAAAACAAACAACAAAGACTTACAGAAACAGGAACAGACCGGAACTTCGAACGACCGGCTGTTTTACACCCTGCCAAACTTCCTGACCGTAGAAACAAAAGATGTTCCGCCTCTCTCAGCACGACAAAAATTCGCCGTAGTGACGCGCGGTACGTTCGACCCTATTTTGTTTCCTTGGTATGGTTTCCTGGCTGGTCTTAGCCAGGCCGAGAACAGCGAGCCTGGCTATGGCCAAGGGGCAGCCGGCTATGGAAAACGATATGCCGCGTATTTTGGCGATGGAACCATTGAGAATTATTTGACTGGGGCAGTTCTACCGAGCATGCTCCATTCCGACCCCCGTTTCTATCAATCCGGCACGGGTGGGTTTGTGCACCGCACTGAGTACGCCGTCAGCCGCATTTTTGTGACGCGCACCGATGCGGGAGGTCAGCAATTCAACTTTTCCGAGATTTTCGGCAGTGCTATAGCCGCCGGCATATCAAACTACAGCTATCATCCGAAGGGAGACCGCACTCTGTCCAACACCGCCAGCGTGTGGGGGACTCAGGTCGGCTATGACACCCTG
This sequence comes from Acidobacteriaceae bacterium, assembly GCA_019237515.1. Next base: position 14,535 of record JAFAGX010000016.1, on the reverse strand, counting down.
ACACTTGTTGTAAAAGAGTTCTGGCCAGACATTCGCCGCAAACTCGGTAAGAAGAAGCCGCCGCTTCAATGACAGGCGAAATCACGAAGTATGTTTCATCGAAAGATTCGCATCGAATACGAAGAGAATGGTCAGAAGCTGCCTTGCCCTTTGAAGTGGCTGGACAGCTTCTCCATGCGCAACTTCACCAATGCGAGCGTTTTCGATGACACGCTGCCTATTGCAGATGGCCAGATGGAGATCGGCGCAAAAGTACCAGTCAAAGATTTAAAGGACAGCATGGAGGATTGGTTCCGGCGAAAGAGCTACCTGCCGAAAGGTGCAAACCTGCTTGTAAGCGAAGCTGGGTGACGCTCTGTTCGGAGTGCTATTTGTCATAATGCAACAACGAGAACACGTCGTACTTTTTCAGTTTTTCCCGGCCTTTTAGAAAATCTAACTCGACGACAAATCCCAGTCCAGAAATCTCCGCTCCCAAGGACTCCGCCAGTTTCGTGGTTGCCTCTGCCGTGCCTCCGGTCGCCAACAAGTCGTCTGCGATGATCACGCGTTGTCCAGGCTCGATCGCATCTTTATGAATTTCCAACGTGTTGGTTCCGTATTCGAGCGCATAGTCGTAACGCGCAGTCGCGGCAGGCAGCTTGCCGGGTTTTCGGACGGGGACGAAGCCGGCATTGAGCCGGTAGGCCAGCGCCGGCCCAAAAATGAATCCGCGAGCTTCCATTCCGAGAACCAGATCGATGTCTTTGTTGATATAGTGCTCGGCCAATGCGTCGATGAGAGTGGCGAGACCTAACTTGTCTTTTAGAAGGGTCGTGATGTCGTAGAACAAAATTCCTTTTTTGGGGAAATCGGGCACTTCGCGAATCAACTTCTTCAGCGGTTCACAGTTCATCACCTTCGCCGCCACAGAGTTAGTGGGCATTACCAGGCTCCTTCAATCCGAAATGTTGTAAGGCCGGGAACAGGCTGGGCTTCGAATTCCTCGACGTCATCCACGCGTGCGGCCCGAGGACCTTCCCGCAGCCGCGACCGCAATCCGGCCAGTTGCTCCCGCGTGCCCATCGCCAGCACTTCGACGCTGCTGTCCGGGTTGTTGCGCACCCATCCCGCAATGCCGAGAATGTGCGCCTCCCGCTCGACGAACCAGCGGAAACCGACACCTTGCACACGGCCACGTACCAGAAAGCGGCGAGCTTCGGCGGAATTGTCACTAGCAGACATCCCATCTCTCAAACTAATGTCATTCTGAGCGGAGTCGGTTGATAGGTACGCGAATTGACCACCATAGTCGAGCAATCCTACATGCGATCCGAAACGCTGGGTAGAGATCCTTCGGCTTGCAAGCAATTCGGTAGCGAATTGCTTGTTTCGCTCAGGATGACAGCGATGAATCTACGCTCTGGACAGATACACACCTTCCGCCGTGTCGACCTTGATCCTTTCGCCTTCGTTTATGAACGGCGGCACCTGAACTACGAGTCCGGTCTCAGTTTTTGCCGGCTTGGTCACGCTGGAAGCTGTGGCGCTTTTTAACCCCGGTTCGGTTTCGATGACCGTGAGTTCGACGGTCTGTGGCAATTCGATTCCCACAGCTTTGCCATCGAAAAACTCTACCTTAATTGCCAGATTCGCCGTTAGATAGTCAACTGCGTCGCCAAGAATTTCCTTCGTCAGGTGTGTCTGTTCGTAATTGGAAGTGTCCATGAAGTAGTAGCTGTCGCCGTCGTTATACAGATACTCCATTTCGACTTCATCGACATTGATCTTCTCTATAGGATCAGGCGAACGAAACCGATGCTCGAACATCGCGCCGGTACGTAAGTTACGCAGTTTAGCCTGGATAAACGCACGCAGGTTCCCGGGAGTGCGGTGTTCAACGCTGAACACAGAATGCAGATCATTATTGTGCTTAATGATCATGCCGGGGCGAAGCTGAGTCGCAGGAATAGCCATTGCTTGATCGATCTCCTTTGATTGCGGCTGGCCAGCGGAAGGCGGGCCACACGTTTCCGCCAGACACGTGGCTTGAACTCTCTATTCTATACAGCTTCGCGCGCTCTGGAAAAGGGCGGCGCCGAACCTCCACGATCTCCCCTGAAAACTGTATCGACAGTTAAAATAGAAGGTGCAGCTAGTCTAAGATTTCGAGAGTGAAAGGGACACCATGCGTGAAGGAAGTTATGAAGCTTCAGAACAAGGCCGAGTAGGTACCGCGATCACTTTTCTGCTGATCGGTCTGGGGGCAGGAACGGTTATCGGTTTGCTATTTGCTCCCAAACCCGGCAAGCAAATGCGAAAAGAATTGCGGCGCAGATATGAGGATGCCCGCGAGACGCTCGATGATTGGAAGGAAGAGGCCAAAGAAGTCGCGGAAGAGGCGCTCGAGCGAGGCAGCGAAATCGCCGATGAACTACGCGATCGGGTGACCCCACTGACCAAGGCTGCTCGCCGCAAATAGCAGGCGTTAGCCAAAGATTGCGGAAAAGAATCCCTTCACCCTACCGAAGAATCCCCGGTGGCCCGCAGAGGCCTGCGGCGGCGGTAGCGCGGTTACTTGTATCCAAGCATCCCGCGGCAGCTCCCGAGATCGTAATCTTTGTTCGTCTTGGGCGGGAACTACTGATGGGTTCGCGGTATCATTTGCGCGAAAAACAAGAGGAACATCCACCTGGACGTGAACATCGTCAGGTTTCGCAATTGGAAGTGCTGCGGTCTCACGGCCAGCCAATCCGGAACTGTCCGTCCCAGCCGGCTGCATTGCCTTCGATGCCGGAAGGGTTTGATCCGGCGCGGGCCTTTGCGAAGATGCTTGCATAAGGGCAGGCACAGGAGTCGGACAGCCACAGGCAGTGCCCATCAGAGCAGCCGCTGTTTTTAGCTGCCCGGAATGAAACATCACTTGTTCCGCCGGTCCCACCCTGTAAGCTCCGTCGCCTAGAACCTCCGAAATAAGCAGCGCCGCTGTGTTTCCGGGCAGCGCCTGCACACATGTGTTGCCGCGGGGATCGGCGCTGATCGCGTAATGAAATTCCCCAGGTCCCGCCAACATCATGCGGAAGTCGGGAGTGAGGATCGAATCCGAAGAAGTTTCGAGCCTGTAGTGCGCCTCGAGCGCGCCAGTGCTCATGCCTAACATAAGCGATCGCCCATCCTGTGATGGAGTCACGGAAACCGTACTTCCGGGGCACACCCTTATCTCACCGCCCCGTCCCAGGCTGAGAACGGCCGTATCCAGCCCAGCCGTTATCGACGATGCGCCTGCCAGTCGATTCCCGGACGAAACAATTGATCCGTCCGCCGACGCCACCGGCACAAACACAGGCGAAGCGCCCGGGAACAATGCGGGAACCGAACTCGCCTTTGGAAACGCTTCCGCCGCATGCAGACGGACCATAAGACGACTTCCAGTCGCATCCCAACCGTAATCGAGAGGCTGAGCCATATCTACGACGATGCGCGCCACCGAGTCCTGAAACTGCCCGATGCGTACGGCTGTGACTTCATTGCTCCGGAAATCCAACCGCCTTCTTATGCTCGACAGGTGTGCATTTGGGAGGTCAATCACCACTCGGGCCGGATTGTCCAGTTTCGCAATATCGGGAACCAGGGGATGATCTGAAACAATCTCGAGCGCGAAGCCCCCATCCCCAGGAATGGCTCGGATGGAACGTATCGTGACATTTGTGCGTTCTGTACGGGGGCCAGCAGCGGTGGCGCGCTGTGCTGCGCCTAAGGGAACGCACAGGACAAACGACAAGAACGCGGGCAAGTGCTCGCGGATGCGGAAAAGTCTCATCTCGGAGTACCACCAAGATATCACCGCTGCTGCGGGCGAGTGAAGTTACAGCCGAGGTTTGCGGCGCGTAAGGGGTTAGGGTTCGGAAAGAAATTCGTACTCGTCGATCACCGCAGCCACCGCGACCTTACCTTCTGGAGTAGCATCGTCTACGCGCACCACCTTACCCTTGCAACGCACGCGAATACTTTCGGTAAGTGTAATCTCCGGTGGGAGTGTGAGCGTAAATTCTATGGAAGACCCAGCGGCAATGGCGGAATCCACGTAGAAACAAATCCCACGTGCGCTTACGTCGCGGGTTTGCGCGCTTTTCTCCTGCTGGCCATTTTGCGCATAGGTAACCGAGACCGGCAGTCGAAGGGCAAAGCGGCGGGTCGCGCGCTTGTTGTCCTGCGTGGTTTCGGCCATGGGACTCCTCCAATGAGAATGTAGTCTGGCCTGTCGGAACCGCCCTGTCAAGCCACTTTGATGAGCCTTCCGGAGCCCGGACGGCACTCAAAAATTTACCAAGTTTCATGCCCGGCCTCCCGAGGCGCAGGCTTTGCGATAATAGGGCGTTAGACTTATGGTCTTCGTCCTCGACAACTACGACTCTTTCACCTACAACCTGGTGCAGTATCTGGGTGAACTGGGCGAGGAGGTCATAGTACGCCGTAATGACCAGGTTACGGTCCCGGAGGTCCAGGATTTGCAGCCTCAAAAGATCGTGATCTCACCCGGGCCTTGTACACCTCGTGAGGCCGGGATCAGTGTTGAGCTTGTGCGACGGTTAGCTGGCAAAATTCCTATTCTCGGCGTATGCCTGGGCCATCAAGCCATAGGGGAAGCCTTCGGTGGCGACATTGTCCGGGCGCCAAAGCTCATGCATGGAAAGACCAGCGAAGTAGTGCATGATAACCAGACGATTTTCCGCGGCATGCCCTTACCCCTGACCGCAACCCGCTATCATTCGCTGATTGTCAAAGAGGGAAGCCTGCCCGCAGAGTTAGAGGTCAGCGCGTGGACCTCGGATGGAAATGGTTGCCGCACAATCATGGGTTTGCGCCACAAGGAATTCCCGATTGAAGGAGTGCAGTTTCACCCCGAAAGTGTGCTGACCAAAGACGGCAAAACGTTGCTTCGCAATTTCCTGCAATTAAGCAGCTAATGGTGGTTTCGCGCCAGCTCCACGGCCCTTAACACCGCCTTTGCCTTGTTCATGGATTCCTCGTACTCGCGTTGCGGGTCAGAATCGGCCACAATGCCGCCGCCCGCCTGTAAGTATGCCCGCTTTCCTTTCATCAGCATGGTGCGAATAGCAATGCAGGAATCGAGATTTCCCGCAAAATCTGCGTAGAGCACTGATCCGCCATATACCCCGCGCCTCACTGGCTCCAACTGCTCGATGATCTGCATCGCACGAATCTTGGGAGCGCCGGTTAGCGTGCCAGCCGGAAAACAGGCGGCAAACGCATCCAGCGCATCGAGTTCGGGACGCAGCCTGCCTTCGAGTGCCGAAACGATATGCATGACGTGCGAGTAACGCTCCACATACATGAGGTCTTTGACCTTGACTGACCCATATTCACTCACCCGGCCGAGATCATTGCGCCCGAGGTCCACCAGCATAACGTGCTCGGCGCGTTCTTTCTCGTCGGCGAGCATTTCCTTCTCCAGTTGTTGATCCTGTTCTTCGTCAGCCCCTCTCCAACGAGTTCCAGCGATAGGTCGGTACTCCAGCTTGCGCCCGGTTACTCGCACCAGCATTTCAGGCGATGAACCCAGAATGTGCTGATCGCCCATGCCTAAAAAGTACATATACGGAGATGGATTTACAGTTCGCAGTGCCCGGTAAATCTCAAATGGCGCTACTGCCGGAACGAAGTCAAGGCGCTGCGATAGAACTACCTGAAAAATGTCTCCTGCCGAGATGTATTCCTTGCAGCGTGCCACCGAGGCCAGAAAATCCTTGCGGCTGGTTCCTGGGTGAATGTTTAACTTGCGCCTAGCCAACCCAGCGGACTTGCCCCCAGTCGCTGCCCTAAGCCCAGCCGCCAGTTTTTTCTCTAACGAGCCAACGTCTGCGACTGCGCCATCGTAAGCTTTGCGAACGTTTCCCTGAGACACATCGGCCGACGCGATAATGTGAATTTGGTGTAGCAGGTGGTCGAAGACGAGAATTCGGTCGAAGAACATAAACGCACAATCGGGTAGATTTAGGTCATCTTCAGCGTGCTCCCCGATATTCTCTAACCGCCTAACCGCGTCGTAGGCGAAATACCCGACCGCTCCGGCTGTAAAAGGCGGCAAACCTGGCATAAATGCCGGCTTGTGACCGCGCAGGTACCCCTTTAGGACCTCCAGAAAGTTCCCAGACTGCTTTTCTAGCCGGTTACCGCGCCGGGTCACGATTTGATCGCCGTGGCCTTGGATCTCCATGTAAGGGCGTGCTCCCAGAAACGTGTAACGCCCAATATGTTCTCCGCGCTCGATGGATTCGAGCAGGAACGATCGTCGCTCCTGGCGGGCGATCGCCAAAAATGCAGATACGGGGGTCAAAACGTCAGCAATGACGGATTTGACCACAGGCACCAACGTTGCCTGGCGGGCCAAACGGCGAAATTCCTGATAGTCAGGGCGGATCATCTCTATCCAGGCGAATTCTCTGCTGAAATCCTCCAATTATAGGGGAGCCCGCCTGAACTCATGTCATCTCCAAACTACGGCCTACCGCGGTATTTACATTCCTCGCCCTATCGGACTACGCTCTCCGTAACCAGCGAGTGAATTGACTCCTTGCTAAACAGACCGCAAGATTGGAATATTGTCTTCGCGCTGGTGCGGAAGAATATGAAGATAAAGTTCTGGGGAGTGCGTGGATCCACCCCGGCTCCCCTGCCGGAAAATATGCGTTACGGGGGCAATACCTCGTGCGTGGAAGTGCGCGTCGGCGAGAGCATTTACATCTTCGATTGCGGTACCGGTTTTCGCATTTTAGGGCGGGCGCTTCATAATGAGTTCAAGGAACGGGCGCTGTCAGCTCACGTTTTCGTTTCTCATTTTCATTGGGACCACATTCAGGGGCTACCCTTTTTCGAGCCGCTTTACGATAATCAGCAAAATGTTTTCGAGTTCCATTGCTCCAGCCGCATTCGCAGTCTGAAACAGGTATTTGAAGACCAGATGGCCGCACCATATTTCCCTGTTGGACTGACCGAAATGCGGGCGCGACAGCGGTTCTATGAATTGCCGGAGACCGGTCTCGACTTGGGCGACGTTCGCTTGCGCACGCGGTGGTTGAATCACCCGCAGGGCTGCATGGGATTCCGCCTCGAAACCAAGGATGGCATTATGGTGTACGCCACTGACAATGAACCCGGCGATACTACCTTCGATAAGAACCTACGCGAGCTGGCCGCCGGTGCCGACGTTCTGATCTATGACGCGCAATACCTCCCCGAAGATTACCAGGCGCGACGTCGAGGGTGGGGACACAGCCACTGGCGAGAAGCCGTCAACGTGACCATGGAGAGTGGTGCAAAGGAGCTCGTACTTTTTCATCACGACCCCGATCACGATGATGCCTGTATAGATAAGATCGTTAAGGAAGCAAAGAACTACTACGCTCGGGTGCGCGCCGCCGCGGAAGGGATGCAGATCGAGCTCCCGGCGGCAGCGGCCCACGCCAGATAATTTCGATTCGGGGATGTCATTCTGCCGGACCTTAGCTGTCGGAATCCTGCATTACAATGGGGCTAGATTTAAGCTCACGGGTTCTTGGCTTTCTAAGGAGCAATCCATCATGCAGTTCGCAGTCCTGTGGCCACAGGTGTCAGTGATTTCGATCATTGATATCTTGCTGGTGGCTTTCATAATTTATGAACTGCTTGCTTTGGTCAAAGGCACACGCGCCGCACTCATGCTGGTGGGCGTTGCGGCGCTGGCACTTGCATTCTATTTGTCGCGTTTGGGCGAATTGACGACAGTCAATTGGCTGGTCAGTACTCTATTGCCCTACGCCGTCTTTGCGTTGATCGTGGTCTTTGCCCCAGAAATTCGGCTGGCACTGGCGCGCCTGGGGCGAAAACTCGCATTCAGCCGCGCCGGTATGTCGGCCGCTGATGCTTATGATGACGTCGTCCTGGCTGCGAATTTGTTTTGCCAAAATCAGACCGGCGCCTTGATGGTCATCGAACGCGAGATCGGCCTGCGTACGTATATAGAGAGCGGCGTTTCACTCGATGGCCAGTTGTCTTATGACTTGCTGGCCACCATATTCCGCCCCAGCGCTCCTCTCCACGATGGCGCTGTTATCATCCAAAAAGACCGGATCGCCGCCGCAGCCTGCTTTTTGCCTTTGTCTATGAATCCGGTGCTTTCAACTCAACTCGGCACCAGGCATCGTGCTGGTATCGGGGTTACGGAAGAGTCTGATGCGATTGCGGTCATTGTGTCGGAAGAGACGGGCAGCATCAGCCTGGCAGTCGCAGGAAAAATCGAGAGAGATCTGAGCGTCGATCAGCTACGTGACCGAATGGGAGAACTGCTCCATCGCTACGTGCCCCCGGCAACGCTGCCGACTCCAATTGCAAGTGATCGCGCTGCGCTCGAAGAGGCCGAAGCCGAGAGTTCAAGATCACACTTGCCGCGCCCAGAGTCCCGGGTGAATCAGGGAACCGATGTCTAGACCGGTTTACAACTTCTTGCACCGGACTCTCCTTCACAACCTTGGACTGAAGCTCTTTTCGCTTGCCTTGGCCGCGGGACTGTGGCTTGCACTCGCCGAGCAGCCTGATTCGGAGGTCGCCATGGATGTGCCGATCGCTCTGGTCAATATGCCACCGAATTTGGAGGTTAGCTCAGAGACAGTGCCCAAAGCACAAGTGCGCTTACGCGGACCGGCATCACTGATTCGTCGGCTACAGCCGGGGGATGCCTTCGCGGAAATCGAATTGAACGGCGTTAAACCAGGCGAGCGTACCTTCGATTTGAAGGTTCATCATCCCCGGGATCTCACCCTTGTTCAGGTGATCCCCAGCTCCGTACGTATTGCATTTGACCTACACTCCAGCCGGGCAATTCCCGTTAAACCGCAAGTCACTGGTAATCTCACCCGGGGGTACCGGGTCGCGGGCCTTCAAGTTGAGCCTTCGAGCATTGAGGTTTCAGGCCCGAAGCAACGTGTTGATGAACTTGACGCGGCTTCGACCGATCCTGTGGACCTGAGCGAGACGACCAGTCAGAAATTTTTCATGCGCCACGCGTATGTCTCCGATCCGCTCGTTCAAGTCACGACCTCCGATCCCGTAAAAATTATCGTAACCATGGAGAAGACTTCAGCTAATGAGCACTGAAGCGCGGACTTCCACAGCTAGACGGCTTTTTGGAACCGACGGCATTCGCGGAGTGGCAGGCGAGTTCCCGCTCACTCAGCAGAGTACCTATCTGATCGGTCAAGCTCTTGGCCATGATCTGCGACGCAGCAATCCTAACCCCAGTGCAGTTATAGGCCAGGACACGCGTGAGTCCAGTTCGTGGATTGCCGAGCGCATTATGCAAGGACTGGTGGCTGGCGGCTCCGAAGTGCACAGTGCCGGTATCATCACCACGCCGGGAGTGGCATTCCTCGCGCGTTCCAGAAAGTGTGCCGCCGGGGTCGTGATTTCAGCCTCCCACAATCCTTGGACCGACAATGGCATCAAGGTGTTTTCCGGCGACGGTTATAAGTTGCCCGATGCCCATGAGCTTGCAATCGAACAAGAGATTTTCTCCCTGTTGGAAAATCCTTCCACAATGAACATATCGGCGGCTCGGCAGTTTCAGAGTTTGCCGGGTGAAGCGAACCTGCGTAAAGCGTACATCGAGTGGCTTACCACGAATGTGAATACGGACCTCAGCCGTCTCAGGGTCCTGGTAGATTGTGCGAACGGCGCCGCAACCGCAGAAGCGCCGGAGCTGTTCCGCGCGTGCGGAATCAAAGCCACCTTTGTAAGTGCATCGCCTGATGGGAAGAACATCAATCAAAATTGCGGTGCGCTACATCCTGAAATCCTGGCCAACGCCGTCGCTCAGCAGAAGGGGCGTTTCGATCTGGGAGTGACATTCGATGGCGATGCCGATCGAGCGCTTTTCAGTGATGCTGAGGGACGAGTGGTCAATGGAGATGCCGTTCTTCTGCTCGCTGCCCGTGATTTTCACTCCCGCGGCATTCTAAGAAATTCAACAATTGTTGCTACTACGATGTCGAACATGGGGCTGGAGATCGCCTTGCGGAACTCGGGTATTCGCATGTTGCGGGCCAATGTAGGCGACAAATATGTGCTCGAAGAGATGCTTAAGACTGGCGCCATTCTTGGCGGTGAACAATCAGGCCATATCATTTTTCGTGACGGAGACGCTACTACCGGAGATGGACTGCTCACAGCCCTCCGGGTGATGGATGTAATGGCTCGAACCGGCAAGCCACTTTCAGATCTGGTCAGTGATCTGAAAGTTTTCCCTCAAATCATCAAGAACATCAAAGTGCGCGAGAAGACTCCCTTTACCGAAATTCCGGAGATCCGAAATGCCATCGATGCCGCCGAGCGTGAACTCGATACTAATGGACGAGTAGTTGTCCGCTATTCTGGCACTGAGCGGCTCGCCCGGGTCATGATCGAAGCTGAGTCACAAGAGAAGATGCAAGCATTGAGTAAGAACATCGCGGACGCGATTCAAGCCACCTTAGGTGTTTGACATTCGGTACGAGGTCCAGCGCACAGCAGAGAACCAGTTACGATGAAACTGTTCTACAACCTCGCGGCCTTTTGGAATCTCCTGTTGCTGGCAGCAGCTGCGGCCGCGCTCTTTGGGTTTTTGTACTGGTTCGCGCTGCGGCGTCTTCTCCGTGCCAGAAGAATTGCTAATGCCCGCGAACGCAGGATGCTCCGGGAAGCCGCAGAACGAGAAGCCGCGGGCCAGAGTCGTATCTGAGCACTTCTCGAGCAGGCACTCTTTTCTAATCAGATCACCTAAGCCCGCGGTTACGGATCATGATGCGGTATTTTTGGAATTGCATCTGGCTGACTGTACCAATCCTGCTGCTTAACATCTTTCTGATGAGCAGACTTCCAAAGTTGTATCAGCGTGAAGTGTTCTGGCGTGATATTCCGGCGTGGATTCGATTAGGTGAGAGTATCTTCCGCGGCATCGTTTTTGTGTTCCCAATATTTATGCCGCTTCAACTGACGCGCCCGAGCCAAGCGATTGGACTTTTACTCTACTGCACCGGCCTATTCCTGTATTTCTTCTCCTGGAGCATGCAGATCTGGTATCCGCGCAATCCATGGAGCGACAGTCGATGGGGTTTCATGGCGCCTTCCTACACGCCATTGGTCTGGCTGACAGGGATCGCGCTAATCGGCGATTCGCTTTACCTTCCGATAGCCTACACGCCCTGGGTATATGTGGCTTTGTCCTTGGCCTTTCTTGTTTTCCACAATCTACACACCTGGATTGTGTACTCCCAAAAGGATCGACAGCCTATGGTGCCTGCTGTGAGAAATCAACCGTAGGATCCTCTGCGAAGGTTTGTCGAAACAACATTGATTACGTCAAGTCGCGCCAGTTGGGGCCGACCCCGATTTCTACCAACAAAGGCACCGCCAGCGGATGTACTTGCTCCATCTGCTCACGAACCAGGCTCTTCATCTGCTCGATCTCGTTCTCTGGAATTTCAAAAACCAGTTCGTCATGGACCTGCAGGGTCATTCGTGACTTCAGCCGACGGTCCTGTAATTCCCGGTCAATGCGAATCATCGCCAGCTTGATCAGATCGGCTGCAGTCCCTTGCAAAGGTGTGTTCACGGCCGTACGCTCCGCGAATCCGCGAAGGTTGGCATTCTTGCTATTGATGTCCGGAATTGGCCGGAGCCGTCCGAACAATGTCCTGACCTTCTGTTCACGCCGCGCTTCCTCTATCGTGGCATCGATAAATTTCCGAACTCCGCGGTATTTCTCGAAGTACGCCTCGATAAATTTCTTGGCTTCGCTCGTGTCGATGCCCAGATTTTGGGAGAGCCCGAATGGCGACAGGCCGTACACAATGCCAAAATTCACAACCTTTGCTTGACGTCTGTGCTCAGCCGTGACCATCAGCGGCGGTACTCCAAACACTTGGGAAGCAGTGAGCGTGTGAATATCGTCGCCACGCCGGTACGCTTCGACGAGCAATGGATCTTTTGAAAAATGCGCCAGCAGGCGTAATTCAATTTGGGAGTAGTCGGCCGCCAGCAAAATGTGACCCGGGTCAACCGTGAAAGCCGCTCGAATTTCGCGCCCAAGTTCCGTCCGAATGGGAATGTTTTGCAGATTTGGATTCGCCGACGACAGGCGCCCCGTGGCAGTTCCCGTCTGTGAAAAGGTTGTGTGCAAACGGCCGGTAGACGGATTGAGCAGCGCGGGAAGAGCGTCAACATACGTTGATTTCAGTTTGGTCAATTGACGATATTCCAGCACTAAACGCGGAGCTTCATGATTTGTGGCCAGACCCTCCAGCACATCGACAGCCGTCGAAATCGTTCTTCCCTTGCCGTATTTGACCGGCTTCGGCAGGTTCAACTTGTTAAACAGCACGTCTCCCAACTGCTTTGGGGAACTGATGTTGAACTCTTGTCCGCAACATTCGTAAATCTCTCTCGCCTTGGCATCGATTTCGCGCTTCAACCGGGAGGACATCTCCGACAGCGCCTTGCGATCAATCCTTACTCCGGTGTTTTCCATGCGCGTAAGCACCGGCACTAAGGGCAGATCAATGTCGTCATATAGTTTCAGCAATCCCGCACTTTCCACTTCGGTCCGGAGTGCTTTCGTAAGCCGGCCCGTAATATCGGCGGCCTCGGGCAAGCTTCCATTGAGCTTCAAATTAAACCGGCGCAACGCGACGTGCGGGAGCCGATGAGAGGAGTAAGTCGGGTCGAGCAAATACGAATACAACATTGGGTCATGCACCGCATTCTGCAGCGTTATCCCGTGTTGACCGAGGACACGAAACGCCGACTTCAAATCATGAACGGCTTTCGGCAAATTCAAGTCCGACAAGGCAACTTTCAATCGATCCCCGGGTGCGCCACCATCAACCGGGACAGTCATCGCCGTTCCTGCAACCGCTGAGATCGCCACACTTCTCACTTGGTTGGAGTGCATCCTTTCCTGGACCAGCGGAAGCACGCTTTCTTCATTTTCGGTCTCCTGCGGCTCCTGTTCTTCGGAAGTTCCGGTCTCTGCTTCGACCGCCAATGCGAGCAGTTCTCCGCTCGGTACATTCTTCAGTACTGTTTCCACGTCTTCTACTGATTTCGCTTCCGAGTAATGTGCCTCCGAGACTTCTACCACTGGCAAAAGTTCTTTAAGCAGTGATGTAAATTCCAGCTCGGTGAAGAGCGCACGCAAAGTGTCTACGTCCGGCGCGCCCGCTTTCATCGCATCCACGTTAAGCTCGATGGGGACGTTGCAATCGATCGTGACGAGTTGCTTGCTTAACAGCACTACGTCGCGGTTGTTCTGCAGGGATTCGCGATAACTCTTCTTCTCGACTTCGCCTGCCCGGTCCAGCGCCTGCTCCACGCTCCCGAACCGCTTGATGAGCTCGACCGATCCCTTGTCACCAATTCCAGGCGCGCCTGGAACGTTGTCGATGCTGTCGCCCCGCAAAGCCATCACATCAACGACACGCTCTGGCGGCACACCCAGGATCTCTTCAACTTTCTGCGCGTTGCAAATCAGATTGTCCTTCGGAGGATTTAGCACCTGAATGTGCTCATTGACCAGCTGGAGCATGTCCTTGTCGCTGGAAACGACATAGACCGAGTGTGATTGCTTCACTGCTTTGTCGGCCAGTGTGCCGATCACGTCGTCTGCTTCATAGCCGGCGAGCTCAATGATTGGAATTCGATACGCTTGGAGCGCTCGACGAATGTATGGCAGTTGTTGCGCCAAATCGCCGGGCATTTCTGCACGATTGGCTTTGTATCCGCCGTATTCGATTTCCTGAAATGTCTGCGTCTTCAGGTCGAACTTTCGTACCTTTGTGATGGCAGCCGCCTGCTGGTCGCGGAACGTAGGCGCTGCCACATCAAAAACTGCAGCCAAATACCTTGGCGAGAAATCATCCCGCAATTTCCGCAACATATTGACAAACACGTAGGTTGCGGCGGTTGGAAGCCCGGTTTTGGTCGACATCCCACGCTGCCGCGCCATGGCATGGTAGGCGCGAAAAATAAACGACATCGCGTCGATCAGGAAAATGCGTTCCGGGGACTCCTGGCGCGAGGGCGCTATGTGGAGCGCGGCGCTTGACGGGACATTCTGACTAAGGGATTTTCTTTTCGCGGCCAACAGAAACAGTTTAACAGCGCCGATGCGCCTTATTCTGCTTCGACCACAAAATCCGCCTCAACGAATAAATTGGCTCTAGACGCATTGCTGCTAAAGATCAGGTGATATTCCTGTTGTTCATCATGCACTCCGGGCAAGGCAAAGTCTATATTTTGCTTCGACGACTGAAATTCGAAACTAGGCTCCATCGCGCGTCCGTGAATAAAGTCATCGAATTGCTGGGAATCCAAAAGGCATATCGTGACGGCTTCGGGGCGGTCTGACGCGCTTCCGGCATACTTCAGGAAGGATCGAAAGCTTCCCTGCAACTTGGAGTTTACCGTGTGTGGAGGAATTACGAATCTGAATTGCGCTGATTTGTTCAGGTGAAATCGGGCGCGCAG
>JAFAGX010000402.1 GCA_019237515.1 Acidobacteriaceae bacterium | reverse complement strand
CCCATCGCCCACTGACGGAAACTGCTCCACTCCCAATCCTCCGGCCGTGCCACGAGCCCGCGCTGCACCGGATTGCGATGAATGTAGCGCAGCTTTTCAATCCGCTTCTTTTCGCCCCACACCGGAAAACCGTAATAGCGAACTTGCCAGAAGCGCCGCTGATCCGGCGTCTTCAGTTCGTGCGATGTGATCTGTTTGAGCATCTGAATCACTACAGAGAGCTCCCCGCGCTCCGGTTCGCTGATCAGAAGGTGCACATGTTCGGGCATGACCACATAGCCGTTGATGTAGAAGCCATACCAACGTCGAACAAGCTCTAATTCGCGCTCGAATGTCTCTCGCGCGGGTACCGAATCCAAGAGCTTCATCCGTTGATAACAACTAAACGTGATGAAGTGGAGGCTGCGCTGGTGTTGGTAGCGTTTCGGCTTTGGCGGCATTGACCACAGTGTATGCCCACCCTGTCGCTCCAAAACCAGGAGCGACAAGGGTGGGGCAACCCCAGAATTCAAAGTGGGAAAAGATTAGGCCAGCCTCCTCCGGTTCGGACGGAGATATAATTTCAAGACACACTTCTCATGCCTCTAACCCTGCTGATCAACGGATCTGAGCACCAGGTCGACGTTCCTGCCGATACCAAGCTCCTCTACGTACTCCGCGACCACCTGGGCTTAACTGGAACCAAATACGGCTGCGGTGAAGGCATGTGCGGGGCATGCACGGTGCTGCTCGACGGCAAGCCCGCGCGGTCATGCCAGGCACCATTGAGCGTAGTCGCTGGCAAGAAAATCATCACCATCGAAGGGCTTGAACAGAACGGCAAGCTCCATCCCGTGCAGGAAGCATTTTTGAAAGCGGAGGCATTTCAGTGCGCGTATTGCACATCGGGCATGATCATGGCTGCGGTCGGATTTCTGAACAAGAATCCGCAACCCAGCGACGAGCAGATTATCAGCGCGATGGATGGGAACGTCTGCCGCTGCGGAACGCATCCGCGAATCATGGAAGCGGTGCGGCAAGCGGCTTCGGCGAAGAAGATATGAGCACTCTGATTGACGAACAAAACCGCGAACTGATCTCTGAGCAAGAGCAGCACGAATCTGTGCCGCGATTTAGTTACGGCTTTGAGCTGCGTCGGCGGGATTTCTTTAAGCTGCTTGGCGGAGGCATGCTGGTCTGCGCGTGCGCCGGTCCGGTGTTGGCGCAAGAATCAGGAGCGCGGCGGCGCAATGGGGATGACGAAGACCTTCCGCAGAATATTTCTGCGTGGTTGCATATTGCTGAGGACGGCAAGGTCACGGTTTACACCGGAAAAGTAGAAGTCGGGCAGAACATCCGCACGTCGCTGACGCAACAAGTTGCCGAGGAGCTGCGCGCTCCACTCGATTCCATCCAACTCGTAATGGGTGACACGGCACTGACGCCTTATGACATGGGCACGTTCGGCAGCCGAACCACGCCGACGATGGGCCCACAGTTGCGGATGGTTTCGGCGGCGGCTCGGAAAAATTTAATCAATCTTGCTGCAAAAAAGTGGAATGCGGATCCGGCGTCCCTTATTGCGCAGAATGGCACAATCACGGATTCGCATTCGAAGCAGTCCATCTCGTATGGCGAGCTGACAAAAGGCCAACAACTCGTTCAGGTGATCGGCGACGATCCCGAACTGCAGCCGCCGACTCAGTGGCGAATTGCCGGAACGTCCGTTCCGAAGGTGGATGGACGCGCGTTCATCACTGGCAAACATAAGTACACTTCTGATCTTTCGCTACCTGGAATGATCTACGGCAAGGTCGTGCGACCTTCGGCGTTTCGGGCGACTTTGAAATCAGTCGATACCAGCGAAGCGGAAAAGATCCCGGGTGTCACAGTCGTCCGCGATGGAAACTTCGTGGGTGTCACGGCACCCGACACGACGACCGCCCTCAAAGCGGCAAAAGCCGTGCGCGCCGAGTGGACTGCACCACAGCAGACTTCCGAAGCCACACTTTTTCAGGATGTCCGAAAACCGGCAACAACAGAGACCGACAATCCCGGAGGCCCGCCGCGGTTCACAGCTGGATCCATCGAACAGGGATTCTCTTCGGCAGAAAAAACGCTGACCCAGACATACACCATTTCTTATGTCCAGCATGTCCCGTTAGAGCCGCGAGCCGCAGTGGCGCAATGGGAAGGGGGGAAATTGACGGTATGGACGGGCACGCAGCGTCCATTCGCGGTGCGGGATGAGTTGGCAGAAACCTTCCGAATTCCCAAAGATAAAGTTCGAGTCATGATGCCGGATACCGGCGCGGCTTATGGCGGCAAGCATACTGGCGAAGCCGCGATCGAAGCGGCGCGGCTGGCCAAAGCTGCCGGGAAACCCGTAAAGCTGGTATGGACGCGCGAAGAAGAATTTACGTGGGCGTATTTTCGGCCGTCCGGAGTCATTGATGTAAAGAGCGGCGTGAGCAAAGACGGGACGGTCGTGGCGTGGGAGTTTCACAACTACAATTCCGGGCCGGCCGGACTGCGCCCTGTATATGCGTTCGCCAATCAGCACATTGAATTTCATCCCACTGATCCACCGTTGCGGCAGGGATCGTATCGCGGACTTGCGGCACCCGCGAACCATTTCGCCCGCGAAGTTCACATGGATGAATTGGCACATCTTCTGAACATCGAGCCATTTGAATTTCGTATGAAGAATTTGACTGATCTGCGGGCTCGTGCAGTTTTGCAAGCGGCTGCGAAAACATTTGGATGGGGTGAGCAGAAGAACTCGCCGACGCGAGGTTTTGGCCTTGCGCTCGGGTTTGAAAAGGGCAGCTACGTGGCCACCTGCGTTGAGGTGCAAATCAGCGGCCGCGACGTTCAGGTCAAGCACGTGGCTGAGGCATTTGAATGTGGCGCGGTTGTGAATCCCAACGGATTACAGAATCAGATTGCTGGCGCGATCATGATGGGCCTGGGTGGAGCGCTATTCGAAGCCATTCATTTTGATAACGGAAAACTTCTGAACCCGCATCTTGCCGAATACCGCGTTCCGCGCTTCAGCGACATGCCAAAGATCGACGTCGACATTCTCGATCGCAAAGATATCGCCCCTGCCGGCGCGGGAGAAACCCCGATCATGGCGCTGGCTCCGGCGATCAGTAATGCGATCTTCGCCGGGACAGGAATCCGGCCGCGATCGCTGCCCATGGTGCCTGGCGGATTACCCGAGGCGAAGACCTCCGCCTGATCGCCCGGTACACGTATCAACTACGAAAAGCGCGAAAGAGACTTGCTGCTTACAGCCGTAGTTCTGCGCGGATGGTCCCGTCTTCCATATCGCTATGGAGTTGGAATCCGAGCCCTTCGCAGATGCGCAGCATGTCCTGGTTCTCGGAAAGAATAATCGACACCACGCGTTCAAGTTTTTCGTCGCCAGCAATTTGAATCAGACGGCGGTAAAGTTCGGTGCCCATTCCAAGGTGCTGATGGCGATCATCGACCAGGACTGCAAGTTCGGCCTCATTTCTTCCGCGCAGTTTGCTCAGGCGGCCAATCGCGATGATTTCCGGAATGCCATCTTTTGTCTTGTGCTCGACTACCAGCGCCAACTCACGGTCGTAGTCAATGAAGCAGATCCGTGTAAGGCGCTCATGGGCGGTGCGGTGGCTGAGTTTCAGCGGCTGAAAATAACGGAGATAAACACTTCGTTCAGAGAGTGCTTCATGAAGGCGGATGAGCATGGGCTCGTCTTCCGGACGAATAGGGCGGATGGTAACGGCTTCGCCGTTTCTCATCTTCCATGGCCGGGAGTATTGAGACGGATAAGGACGAATCGCCAGCCGTGGCAACTCGCCCGCTTGAACATTTGCACCGTGCACAACAACGCGCGCATCGAGCGCGAGGAGCCGATCCGGAGAGGCGAGCAGCGGGTTGATATCGATTTCCTTGATCCATGGCTGCTCGACAATTAGTTGGCTGAAGCGAACCAGCAGCACCTCTAAAGACTGTACATCGATGGCTTTTCTGCCGCGCACTCCTTGCAGAGCCTCGAAAACTTTTGTTTGTTCAAGCATACGGCGCGCGAGAGTGGTATTCAGGGGCGGCAGAGCGAGCGCATGATCTTTGAATATTTCAACCAGTTGACCGCCCGCTCCAAACAACAATACCGGACCGAACTGTGGATCGATACTGCTGCCCAGGATGAGCTCGTAGCCCTCGAGTTTGATCATGGGCTGGACGGTAACTCCGAGGAAGTGCTCAGCGCCTGCTTTCTCCTGGACAGAGGATTTGATTCGCTGATACGCGCCGCGAACGGCGTCTGCATCTTGCAGATTGAGTTGCACCCCGCCGACGTCGGTCTTGTGGGTGATCGTTTCGGAGAATAACTTCAGGACAACCGGATAGCCGATTGCGCTGGCATGCTCGATAGCTTCATCTGCATTTATTGCGATCAGCGTTTCGACCGTCGGAATTCCATAGCTTGCGAGAATTTCTTTTGATTCAACTTCCGTGAGAATTGTGCGTCCGGCCTGTCTCGCGCGCTGAATGAGGTGTTCGGCGCGGGCGCGGTCAGGTCCTGAGTCTGAACCCTCACGTAGCACGGGTGTTTCATAAAGGCCGCGCAGATTGTAGCTATAGCGCCACATGTAGCAAAAGATTTTTGCGGCGGTATCAGGAAACGGATAGGTGGGAATTCCGGCTTTGTGCAGGATGTCGATTCCTGCGGACATTTCCGGGCCGCCCATCCAGCTCGCGATGACGGGCTTGCCGGTGCTTTGCGCGTAGGCTTTCAAGCGATCCGCAGTTTGCGTCGGCTCAGACATACCTTGTGGACAAAGGATCGCGAGCAAACCATCTACATTTGA
Organism: Acidobacteriaceae bacterium; assembly: GCA_019237515.1. Next base: position 7,365 of record JAFAGX010000402.1, on the reverse strand, counting down.
ATCGTTCACGACAATATCGATGACTTTTGCGTATTTGTCCGGGAGGGCATCGCCCAGAATGTCGACCGGATTGTTGTGGCTCCAGTGCCCTGGCAAGAACTCATTGAGCTGTTGCATGGATTTTTCGGAGAGCTCCGCAAGTTGACCGCCGTTGGTAATCACGGAATCCGCGGCCAGTACTCCGGGACCTCCAGCATTAGTGACGACAGCCAAGCGCGGACCGCGCGGCCGTGGCTGCTTCGCGAGCACCTCAGCCATATAAAACAGATCTCCGATGGTATTCACGCGCAACACGCCACATCGCCGGAATGCGGCTTCGAGAACTTCATCGCTTCCCGTCAGCGATCCCGTGTGTGATGCGGCAGCATGCGCTGCGGCCTGGGTTCGACCCGCTTTGATCACGATGACGGGCTTGCTTAGCGTAACCTCGCGGGCGGCGGAGAGAAATTTGCGCGCGTCCCCTATGGATTCCATGTACATCACGATGCTGTGGGTTCGGGGATCATTGCCCAAATAGTCGATCAAGTCGCCCCATCCCACATCGAGCATCGAGCCGACGGACACGAATGCACTGAAGCCGACCATTTCCTTCTGGCACCAGTCGAGCACGGCGGTGCAAAGCGCGCCACTTTGGCTGATGAAAGCAACATTGCCGGGCCGCGCCATATTCGGCGCAAAGGTTGCATTGAGACCGCTGATCGGATTCATGATTCCGAGGCAATTTGGTCCGAGCAGGCGGATTCCCGTGCCGGAAAGCCGTTCCATGATTTGCTTTTCGAGCGCCTCTCCTTGCGCCCCGCGCTCTTTGAATCCGGCAGAGATCACGATGATGGCGCGCACGCCAGCTTCAACACATTCGCCAACGATTGCGGGAACCGTAGCTGCGGGCGTGACGATGACGGCTAAATCTACGCGCTCTGGGATCGCTGCGATCTGAGAGTAGGCTTTGATCCCAAGCACGCTGGAATGCTTGTCGCTGACCGGATAAACTGTGCCCCCGAAGGGGCTGCTGACCAGGCTCCAAACCACGGCCCGACCCACGCCACCCTGCCGCTCACTGGCTCCGATTACGGCCACTGTTCGGGGAGCAAACATCGCGTTCAAAGGATGGTATTCAGAACGGAAAACATCGTGCGCGCGGTCCTGGACCGGTGGCTTACTCATTTTGCTGGCTGACTTTGTGGCTGCCATGACGCCTTAGTTTACGGCAACCCTGACCTGGCGTCTGCGATGCAGATCACACAAAACCACGCAAAAACAAAGATTTATCAGGCTTTTGGCCAATGCAACGCAAGGGTCCGGGATTGACACTGATTTTGCAAGTTACAGCACTTTCCGGGTTGCGGAGTTGTAATTCTGTAGTAACATTCGTCAACATAAACCTGCCTTCTGGCAGTGTGGGGTTGTACGACGGGTTCTCCGTCATAGATCCGAATCGGAGGTTTCATGGACGATCGGGCCCTTAGCAGTTCTTCCGTAACGACCGCGAACAACGAGTCATCGGCAGTCACAACCAAAAATCGTGGAGTGTGGGTGCTGACAGCGTATGGCATTTCTGGATTAGCGCTGTTCGGTGTCCTGGTTTACTACTTCTCGACATACGTAACCCATTAGAGTTGCGATTTCGAGAGCGGCGAGTTTTTAGCTGGCGGCGCTGTGTTCTGGGGATACAGCTGCGGCGTGAGTGTGCGATGCCGCTGATTCGGCACGGGCGAGATCGAGGTCGCGGTGTAGAGCGTCCAAAATAACGGTCGGCAGTTCTCTTCCCCATTCATCCAGTTCTTCTTCGCTCCAATGACCGTTCAGCCGAATGGAGTCGCCTAGATCCTCCGGGAACGCCAAGCGGTACTCGCCTTCCCGTTCGAGAATGTCACCGATTTCACGGCCCGTGGCCAAGTCGAAGATGCGCCGCCGCGAGCGACCGTGGTCATTGATAAAGGCCAGCAACACTTCCCCATGCTCCTCAAAATTGGGACGGTAGTACCAAGCCTGATTCGCTTCGAATTTGGGATGGGCACGGCGGCGCTTTTGCGTGACCACCGGCTCGACAGGTTTCTCGCGACTGGAGTCGTAATACAGAATGCGTTGGCAGGAGTCGCAGAAGACCACTTCCTTACCGGTGCGAATTACGTTGTACGTCTGAGGACGCAGCATCACCTGGCAAGCCATGCATTTGTGATCCCGCGCTTCCGAAATGCCCGTTCCGCGGTGCTTCGAGACGCGGTCGTACTGGCGAAGCAGGTCGGCCTCGACACCCGAGCGCAGCTTGTCCCGCTTGGCATTCCACTCGGCTAGCTGCTTTTCGTCTTCAGCGGTGCGCTGGCGAGCATCGGCCTTTTCCTTCTCAATTTCAGCTGTCTCTTCCTTCAGTTCCCGTTCTGCTGCCTTGACGTCTTTTTCACGTGTCTCAGCATTGACCATCAGTTCGAGAATCCGGTCTTCGTTGATGCGGATGTCCTGTTCGGCGAACTGAATTTCGTGCAATAGAGCTCTGTATTGTTCGTTGGTTTTTACGTCAAGCGACTGATCGCGGTATTTGGAAATTTTTTGCTGCAGGTCCTGAATAGCGGTTTCATATTTCCTGCGTGATGCTTCATCCGCTTTGATGGCGGCTTTTGCCTTCTCCATGACGGCTTTGGTTCCGGCCAGCTTGGCCTCAATCACCGTGACACGCTTGGGTAGAGCGGCAATTTCTTCTTTGAGGCGCAGGATTTCGCGGTCGACTTGTTGCAGTTCGATGAGGTTCTGGACGTCTGGGAGCATCGTTGGGAAAAAGCAGCTAAATCGATTTTAGCACGGCCAACGGGATGCCCTACCGCTGTATTGCCGGACCGTTTAGGCCCGTTCCTCTTCGGGCCTTACGCTTCGCCAATTCGGGACCCGTGTTGAAAATGATATTGAACGATTTTCGCCGCGAGCGCAGGACTCATTGCAGGTGTTTCGGCGTCGATGTTACGTACCACTTCGCCCCGGCACATGACTTCAGTCGAGGCGAGACCTGCGATTTCCGCCGGTAACACCAGATTGATCTCCAGTTGAACGCTGGGTGCGATCGCCTCTTCTGCACGGAACAAGAGCCCCGAACGGCTAATGTTTTCCGTAGTGCCGGCCCGCCAATCGCGTTGCCCGATTTCGCGATAGCGCAAGGGCAGGTTGAGCTTGAACCGTTGTGCCCGAAATGGCTTGCGCTTTGCCGAAGACGCTTCGCTTAAAGCAGTGGACATAGCAGACTCCTGGATGATTGGCGTGTCGAGCGCCTGCCGCACCCTGGCTCGGAGCGAGGGTAAGGTGAATGGCTTCTGCAAGAGATTAATTCCGGGTTCCAGCGTACCGTTGTGGCCAATCGCGTTCTCCGTGTAGCCAGACATGAAGAGCACGCGCGTTTCCGAGCGGGTGGCCGTAATGCGCTGGGCCAACTCGCGCCCGTTCATCCCCGGCATGATTACATCCGTGAGCAGCAAATGAATGGCGCCGGAGTGCGCCGCCGATATCTGCAATGCGATATTGGGATCGGCGGCCTCAAAAACCGTGTAGCCCTGCGCTTGCAGGTATTGTTGTGTGAGTTCGCGGACCGTGCTTTCATCCTCCACAAGAAGAATGGTCTCGTGCCCCTGCGCAGCCTCGGCGACCGGCGCAAGCACTTGCGGAGCGATCGCTTCGCCAGCTCCACTGACGCGGGGGAGATAGACCTTGAACGTAGTGCCCTTGTTGAGTTCGCTGTACACCCAGATGTAACCTCCGCTCTGCTTGATGATTCCGTAAACCGTAGATAGGCCAAGGCCGGTCCCTTTCGGCCCTTTGGTGGTAAAGAACGGTTCGAAAATGTGGGTTTGTGTTTCCGGGTCCATGCCGACGCCGGTGTCGCTCACCGCGATCATTACGTATTCGCCGGGCTCGACTCCGGCGTGCGTACGCGTATAACTCTCGTCAAGCCTGACGTTGGCGGTTTCGATCACGAGATTTCCGCCACGGGGCATAGCGTCGCGTGCGTTGACCGCAAGATTCATGATCACCTGCTCGATTTGACCGGGATCCGCTTTAACCAGCCCGAGGTCGCCGCCCGGAATCATAACGAGATCAATATCTTCACCAATCAGGCGCGTGAGCAGTTTCAGGTTTTCAGTCACGACGGCATTCAAATCGAGGAGCTTGGGCGCGAGCATCTGCTTGCGCGAGAAGGCCAGCAACTGAACGGTAAGCGAAGTTGCACGCTTGGCCGCCTTGGCAATCTCCTGAGCCGGTCCACGCACCGCGGGATCCGGGCCGATTCGTTCCAGCAGAAACTCGCAATAGCCGGAAATAACCATTAAAAGATTATTGAAATCGTGAGCAATGCCTCCCGCGAGGCGACCCACGGCCTCCATCTTCTGGGCCTGCCGGAGTTGTTGTTCGAGGGTACGGCGTTCGGTTATGTCTTCAGCAAACAGTTCAAAGAAGGTGGTGTTTTTCTCGTCGTGGATCGTGCGGCCGGAGAGACGCGCGATGATCGTGCTGCCATCTTTACGAAGCCATTCTGCTATGAGGCCGGTGAATCGCTGGGACGAGCGGAAATAATCCGCTGCCGTGAACCACTGTTGCGACTCGGCGTACAGAGTCGGCAAGCTGCGGCCGATGAGTTCAGAACTTGAGCTGTAGCCCAAAATTGTAACCAGCGCGGGATTTGCGCTGAGCAGAACTCCCGCCGCGTCGCAGCGGCAAATTCCATACGGGGCATTGGTGACCAGTGAGCGGAAATTGACTTCCGAGCGGCGCAAGCCCTCCTGGGCTGAGCGCAAGGCACCATTAAACCAGCAGATCAGCAGTGCCACAAAGACGAAAAGCGTGAGATGTATGATGGCGGTGCGGTACTCGGCCTGCGAGTGTCTTCCCGCGAGCGAAAAGTAGCTGCTGACCGTCAGCGCGAATGAGGTCGCGACCAAGCCAGGCTTCCATCCGCCATACCAGGCGCTGACCATGATCGCCACTGCAAACACCAGCAGCCGGCTTTCCACCACATCGGAAAGCATCAGCGCTGGAATCAGGGCGAGAATAACGCTAAGGACAGCGACGCCGTATCGGAGGATAGGCGCCCGAGACGGAGAAATATGACGTGTGCGGAGCAGGGGGAGCCGCATACAAATCCAATCTATTTCCCCGTAATGGCACTCGACCAGTTACGAGGGTTCGTGAAGAATTGGCTAGGTGGGCACTGGCCGGAAGGACAAGCCCATCAGGACGATGGCGTGCGCTGAATGTACAACAAAGCTGGTGTGTGAATTGTCTTTCCAGAAAAAATTTTTGGAATCTGAACCAACACTGGCAACGGCTTGGCAGCTGGCATTAGCATTGCCTGGAAAATAATGAACATCGGATTATTCGGGGGAACGTTCGATCCCATCCATCTCGGCCACACCGCCTTGGCACGCGCGGCGATGGAGCGCTTCGCATTGGGGCGGATCTATTTCGTTCCTGCAGGGATTCCGCCCCACAAGCGAACTCAAGTTACGGACTACGTTCACCGTTATGCGATGGTGGCGCTGGCGACAATGGCGGAAAAGGCGTTCGTGCCTTCGTTACTGGAAGCGCCGGAAACGGCATCACCTCACCTTGGTGGAAAAAAGGGACAATCCAGCAACATCGCTTCAGCAAATTTCACGATTGACACGGTCCGTCGGCTTCAATCGTCGCTGAAAAAAGCCGATCGGCTCTACTTTCTGATTGGAGTCGATGCGTTCAATGACATTGCGAAATGGCATGAGGCCGAAGCCCTGCTTCGTTCATGTGAGTTTATCGTCGCCAGCCGGCCAGGGTATTCTTTGGCCGACATCGCTAACGCACTTCCGGAAATCCTGCGTCCCAAAGCTGAAGTGACGAGGCCCTTTTCGAAACAGCCGGCCAGAGGAGACCTGGTCCTGCCGGGGGTCACGATCCATTTGCTGGAGAATGTTCAGCAAAACATCTCGGCGACTGCCATTCGCGACGCTGTCTCCGGGAAGCGCGCGTTGACCAGGTTCCTGGATCCAGCCGTGGCTGGGTATATCAAGAAGATGGACCTATATAGGGGGCGTTAGCCTGGCCTGTTGCTCGTCGCCCGGCCGCAACTCCGTTAAAATGGACGCGAACGGCCAACAAGAACGGGCCCTACACTGAATGAAGAAGAACGAAGTCAAAAGGCAAGTAGCAGAAGCGATTAACGCGTGCCAGGAAAAGAAAGCCGAAGACGTCACAATTCTTGAATTGGAAAAAGGATCGGGAGCGTTTACCGACTATTTCGTGGTGTGCAGCGGAACTAACCCCCGGCAAATCCAGGCTATCTCAGATGAAGTCGAAGAGCGGCTGAAGAAGGAAGGCATGCGGCCAACCCATGTGGAAGGCTACAAGCAGGCCGAATGGGTGCTGCTGGACTACGTGGATTTCGTGGTCCATGTTTTTTCGGAGAAATCGCGACGATTCTACGATCTGGAGAGGCTCTGGAAGTCCGCCAAGCGGCTTGAGCTTTCTGATTTGACGCGCGCCCAAACCCGACGAACGGGCGCACGGGCTAGCACGCGCAAACGGGCATAGTTAGACAATATGAGCGCAGCACAACGATCCACGCAGCAGTGGGGATCATCGTATCGCCTGCTCGCTTCCGAGAAGTGGAAATCGAAATCGGGGGCGATGGGCCTTGGTGTCACGAACGCGCTCGTGGATTATGCGGAGCCGCAGACGGGCACGAAGGTCTTGGATTTGGCAAGCGGCACCGGAGAGCCGGCAATCACCCTTGCATCCCGTGTCGGGCCTGAGGGAAACGTCACTGCTCTGGATTTGAGTTCGGAACTGTTGGAGATAGCCGCCGAACGAGCGCGTCAGCGCAGCCTGACAAATATCTCTTTTCGGGAAGCCGATGCGCACCAGTTGCCTTTTCCCGATACAACTTTTGATCTGATCACCAGCCGTTTTGGAGTGATGTTCTTCGAGGATGCTGTTGGAGCGCTTCGCGAGGCATTCCGCGTACTCAAGCCGGGAGGACGCGCCTGCTTCCTGGTGTGGGGGTCTTTTGAACAGCCGTATTGGCAGACGATGTTTGGCGTAGTTGCTGAGCACGTCGGAGGCCCGGCCTTGAAGCCGGGCGGACCTGATCCCTTCAAATTCGCACAGCCGGGGAGTCTGTCGTCGGTACTGCGGAAGGCAGGCTTCGGCGACATCCACGAGGAAACCCGAACGGTTCGGTGGACGTGGCCCGGTACAGCCGAAGAGGTGTGGGAGCAGGCGCGTGCCGTTTCCACGCCCTTTCTTCCGCTTTTGGAGCGTGTGCCTGCAAGTCAATGGGATGAATTAAACCAGCGTGTGTATCACGCCGTAAACAAATATCGCGAGGGAGACTCTATCAACTTCGGCGCGGTC
>JAFAGX010000351.1 GCA_019237515.1 Acidobacteriaceae bacterium | reverse complement strand
GCAAGGCCAGCGAGATACCGTCTCCGACAAAAGGATCGATAAACCCGGCGGCATCACCCACCAGGATCAAACCGTCCCGTACCGGCCGGGGCGTTCCGAAGATGAGCGGCGCAATACTGATCGGATCGATGAGAGCCTGCCACTGTGCGGCACGCGAACGCAGCGCCGGATGGCGTTCGAAGACTTGTTGCAAGGTGCTTGCGACATCTGCGCGCACCATAGCGCATACATTGATGCGGTCGGGCGAAGAATCTGAATGAAGGTTGATGGGCTGCACGCCGCAATAACCGCCATCAAAAAAATACAGATCGACCGAAGCGGGGGCAGCGGGTTCGGAAAAATGCGCTTTCAGGCCGATCCACTTCCCTTCTCCGTTGCCTCCCCGCGAGCGGGAAACAGTCAGGTTGGACCAGCGTCCGGACGCGTTGACCACAGCGCGGGCCGAAACGCAGTCCATTGAACCGGTGATGGCAAACGGTCCGGCTCCGGTGACGCTCTGGACAATGACCTGTTGCTTGGCTTCGACGCCGCTCCGTTCGGCCGATTGCCACAGAGCATCATCGAGACTGAGGCGAGGGATGCTGGCAGCCGGAGGTTCAATTGGGGCATCCAGGACATGGCGATCGATGAAGAATCGCGCTTGAGAGATTCGTAATGCGCCATCCAGCAGGCTGGAATCGGAGTGATCCAGCAACTTGTGTAACAAAAGGAGCGACTCGGGGGAAACAAACTCGCCGCAGACCTTATGACGCGGGAAGCGTCCACGCTCGAGCAGCAAAACACGAGCGCCATTTCGCGCGGCGGTGATAGCCGCGGATGTTCCAGCCGGTCCCCCGCCAATCACAATCAGGTCGTACATCACATGTGAGCCGTCAGCTATCAGCTTTCAGTAGTCCATTCGCGAACTTAAAAACTTTGACTTTAACTTTCAGTTTTCAGTTGTCGGTTCTCAGTTCTCAGTTGACACCGCCGGATGCAAGGGTATCTTTTTGCGGCGGCGTAGCCGAAGTGCCATCTTGTTTCACATAGTGCGCATACCAGGCTAAGTTTCGTTCCAGCCGATCTTTGATGTGTGAGGGGGTTTTGAAACCATGGTACTCGCCGGGATACACCACCAGTTCGGTCTCTCGTCCGAGACTCTTCATGGCTTCATACATTTCCTCGCCGCCGATGATGGGAACATTCCAATCGATCTCGCCGCCCATGAAGAGCGTTGGTGTTGTGATCTTGTCAACTTTGTAGAAGAAGGAGATCTTGTCCCAGGCGGCGCGGTTGGCCCACGGCTGGCCGAGTTCGGTGTCGTAGTCGAGAATGTATTGGTCGTGTCCGTACAGGGCGGCAAAGAATGATGAGCCCGCTCCGGAGATTGCAGCCTTAAAGCGCGTGCTCTGCGCGATGATGAAATCGGTTGAAATTCCTCCGTACGACCATCCGCCCACTCCTAATTTTTCAGGATCGGCGATTCCCTGCGCTATCGCGAAATCCACCATCGCCATATCGTCCTGAAAATCTTTGTTTCCCCAATCGGCATAAATAGCCTTGCAGAAAGCCTCCCCGTAACCTGACGAACCGCGCGGATTAGGCTCCAGGACCGCGTAGCCGTTTGCTGCCAACAATTGCGAATGATGATTGAATTCTCCGTGGTATGCGCCCACCGGCCCGCCGTGCGGGTGCAGAAGCGTGGGAGTTTTCTTTCCCGATGCGTAATCCAGAGGTTTGAAAAGATAACCGGCGACCATGGTTCCATCTTTGCTCTTAAACTTTACGTAGTCGGGTGTTACTAACTTAAGGTTCGCCATCAAAGCGTCGTTTACATGCGTAATCCGCGTCATCGGTGCACTAGAGCCTGTAATTGCAAAGATTTCGTTTGGTCGATCTGCCGAAGCCACCTGCGCCGCAACGTCGCCGGATTTCGCAACGCTGTAACTTGAAACGACTACCCTTCCTCCAATAGTCCGCGTAATCTCCCCGCCTGCCGCCGGGATGCGGCACAGATTCTCCGTGCCGTCATCATCCGCGATGAAATAGATGAACTGCCCATCCGGTGAAAATCGCGGCCATCTCGACATGCGGTCAAAACTCTGTGTCAGTACCTTCGCCTGGCCTCCAGCGGCTGGGGAAACAGCAACGTGGCGCGTTCCGTACTGAAAAAGCTTAGGATCGAGCTTGGTCACATACGTGATCCACTTTCCATCGGGAGACCACGATGGCTCTTCATCCTCACCAGGATTCGTCGTCACCTGCGTGAGGTGCGCGCCGCCCTTGTCGGTGTTGTCAGCGGACACGACCCAAATGTTGGTGTCGTAGGTGCGGTCGGGGTCGGGTGTCGATCGGTTGCTTCGAAACGCCAGCAGCCGGGCATCGGGTGACCAGGCAGGTTGGGAGTCATCGAAATCACCGGAGGTGACCTGGGTGACGGCCTTGGTCGCTACATTCAAAACATACAAATGGGTGCGCAGGTGCTCGAGATATCCAATCGTATCGGTCTTAAACCGGTAGCGATCGATGACTAGCGGGCGTGGGGTCTTCGGCTTGCTGGACTTTGCCTGTTTCTCTTTTGCCTCACTGCCAGGCTTTTCCTTCTCCTTTTCCTTAGCTTCCTGCAACTCTTCCGGTGATGGATCTTGCAGGACTAAGACCATCTTCTTGCTATCCGGCGACCAAGCGAAGTCGTTTACATCCTGGATCGCTTCGGTCAGCTGCTGTGCCTCGCCGCCCATACGGTTCAGAAGCCAAACCTGCGTCTTGCCTTCACCGCGCTTCGAGAGGAATGCGAGATATTTACCGTCCGGACTCCATCGGGGATGGGACGATGACTGCTTCTCTGCGGTCATTACGATGGCTTCGCCACCGTCAGATGGTACCGCCCAGATGCGGGTTTCTGTCTTGTCTTCTTTCAACGACATGGTGGAGACGGTGTATGCGACCCATTTGCCGTCATCAGTAATCTGCGGATCGCCCACATCACGGATCGCGAAAGCATCGTCGACCGTGATTGGCCGCTGAGACGGAGCGCCCTGCTGAGCATTCGCATACGGCAGCAAAAGAGAGGTGGTCATCACCAAAGTAAAAACTGGTACGAAGTTGAATCCCAATCGCATGTTTTTGATTCCCTTATGTGGAGTTGAACCCCGCTTGTGAGGCGGCATTAGGATACAACGACCCGAGGCACGGAAGTGTCGAACTTCGCTGTTCCCAGTGCTCAGACATTCCAAGTTCCGACCGCGCTCTTGCATACTCTTCCAGAATTTGGTATTCCATGCATCTCGCGACGACCGATCTCAAAATCGACTTTTGAGCAACACACTCTATGCTGCTCTTCTTGACCCAAACCGTTGTCATCCTGCTTGTCACTCTGACATGTGGGTGGATAGCAACCAAGTTGGGCCAGGTGCGCGTCATTGGACAAATCATCGGTGGGATAGTCGTAGGACCGTCACTTGTCGGCCGATTTTTTCCGCACGTGTACGCAGCTTTATTTCCGAATGGATCGCTAGCGGCTTTCGAGGTTCTGAGCACTCTAGGGCTTATTCTTTTCCTCTTTATCGTTGGAACTGAAATAGATCTCAACGAGCTTTACGGTCAGCGCACACTCATAACCCTGACCAGCAGTATCAGCATCTTGCTACCTTTTTGCATCGCGGTCGTGGTTGCCTATCCGCTTCAAGCGAGATTTGCGCCTCGCGGAATTCCGAGTAGCACATTCATTCTTTTTGTTGGCATTTCGATGAGCATTACCGCGTTCCCAGTGCTAGCCAAGATCCTTGAAGAACGGGGCCTGCTTGGAAGTTCATTGGGAACAATAGCGATTTCCTGTGCTGCCGTGGATGACGTGGTCGCATGGTTGTTACTCGCAGTCGCACTTACTCTGGAGCGATCGAGCAACAGTCCTGCGTCGCTACTGCTACGTCTACTCGCTCTGATCGCGTATGTGGCGGTGATGTTCAGGGTCGTGCGACCAATCGCTTCGAGGTGGCAGCGACGTCGGCTCTATCCCGTGATGTCGTTTGAAATTTGGGGATGCACGCTGGCCGGAGTGTTCGCGTCGGCTGCGTGCACTGAGGCGATTGGAGTGCACCCCCTATTTGGAGCTTTTGTTGCCGGGTTGTGTTTGCCTCGAAATCGCGATTGGCAGAACGAAGTCCGCAGGAGCCTGAACACAATCGTTTCGATATTTCTGCTTCCTTTATTTTTCGTGCTGACGGGCATACATACGAGAATTGATCTGCTCGCAAATCGGGCTGTCGTTGTGTGGATGATGATCGTTCTTCTCGGGGCAATTGCAGGGAAGATTGGAGGCGCCGCCATTGCAGCCCGCTGTTTTGGGCAATCGTGGAGAAACTCTGTCGCGATTGGCACGTTACTCAACACCCGGGGCTTGGTTGAGTTGGTTGTGTTGAAGATTGCCTATGACGCTTCGGTTTTCTCGCCCGCGCTCTTTACCATTTTTGTCTCGATGACTTTAATTACTACGGCGCTGACCAACCCGCTCTTGAATGTGATTTTTGGAAAATCGGAGCCATCCCGCGATGCCGCTATTGCGGAAGTGCCCCACCCTCGCCCGATGGATGTACGTTTGCGATCCTGAAAATCCAATCGCCGATACCGACGTTCAAAAGTCAGTTATCAGTTCGTAGCTGACCCGACCGCAGTCGCGGCGGACTTGACTTCAGAACGGTTGAGCGTATCCTGATGCGCGTCAGACGACGTAGCAACAGACCCGAGGTGCCCATTGCCAATGACCTCAGCTCGTCGGGCCGATCTCGATACCGTATGCGGCGGTATGAGGATCGCAAGAATTGCTCCTGGACCTTCAACTTTAGAATTTCTACGCCTGTTGCCGACTCTCCTGCGGGATGCGCCTAACCTGCTGCTGCACTACTTCGCTCAGTATGGTGATGTTGTTCGTCTTGGCCATCGCCGCCTCTGGCCTGTGTTCTTGCTGAACGACCCTCAACACATCAAACACGTTCTGCAAGACAACTACATGAATTACAGCAAGGGCTCCCTTTATAACGAGTTGAGAAGAATGCATGGTGATGGGCTGGTTACGGCCGAGGGAGAAGAGTGGCATCGCCAGCGCCGGCAAACCCAGCCAGCGTTCTATAGCGATCACGAGCCGGAATTTGCGCGGATTATCGTGGAGGCGACGGTCAATCTGCTGCATGAATGGGATGCTGTAGCAGAGTCTGGCCGCGCTCTCGACATTCGCGAGGAAATGCGCAATCTCACGCTGGATATTCTTTTGCGAAGTCTGTTCGGCACGGAACTAGCGGTGCATGGAGCAACTCTGTGCCCCGCCCTGGACACAGCGGAGCAGCGGATCAAGCCCGCGTCTGGTTTTAATCCGTTCCGCTCATTGTTGAACCGTCTGCCGACGCGAGGCAATCTGAAACTGCGCAAGGCGCTGCGCAATATCGATAGCTTTGCTTACGGGTTGATCGACGAGCGGCGGCGCTGCCCTCGCCAGCAGGAGGACGTATTGTCTCTGCTGGTGGGCGAAGGAGAAAAAGGTGCTCGGCTGGATGACAGGCAAATCCGGAATGCGATGGTCACGCTGGTGGATTCGGGATACGATTCGACCGCCAACGCAATCGCCTGGGCATGGTATTTGCTTTCCCGGAACCCGGTGGCCGCGAGAAAGCTGTACTGCGAAGTGCGCGACGTGCTGGGAGGGCGTGCGCCAACGTTTCACGATCTTCCCCGAATGGTGTATACGCGCATGGTCGTGCAGGAGACGCTGCGGATTTATCCTTCCGCGTGGGTGATTGCACGGACAGCCATTGCAGACGACAACATTGATGGTTACCACGTACCGGCAAAGACAGTGCTCATAATGAGCCCTTATGCGGCACACCGCCGGGCAGCTTCGTGGGAGAACCCAGAAGGATTCGACCCCGAACGTTTTTCGCGCGACCGCTCGCAAGGCCGTCATCCGTTTTCTTATTTTCCGTTCGGAGGAGGGCCACGACTT
>JAFAGX010000267.1 GCA_019237515.1 Acidobacteriaceae bacterium | reverse complement strand
AAAATAATCTGTATGCTGGTCCCGCTTCGCTCTGAAATCAAACCAGGCATGTGAAAATTGGTGGACGAACAGCGGCGCGGGAATCGAGATGTATCGATATCCCTGATAGACCATGTAAGGCCGACGAATCGCATCCCATGATCGCGGCGGAATTGGCTTCGTCGGAGACCCCATCGCCAGCAGGTAGAGCATCATCGACTCGCAGTACGCGTCCCACCGCTTGGGGCTGAATTCCAGCTCCGGAGTCCAGTGCATCGAGAAGGTGTCGCCACCATTCAATAGCCACGGCCAGTCGACGCGCTCATAGAGCTCAGTGGCATCGCGCCGGATTTCGCCATCGTTGATGGCTTCGCGACAGGTCAGCACCCCACATAGCAGAATCGCCATGTCGATCGGCGAAATTTCCGAGAATCCCAGCCGGTTGCCATTCCTCATGTCTACGAAATGATAGAGAAAGCCGTTTACGTGCTGGGCCTCGTTGAGCAGGAAGTGCAATGTTGTGCGCACCCGTTCGGTGATTTCCGGAGGATTGCGGTAGTTGCGTTCATGCCCGATGCATAATGCGGTAAGCCCAAATCCCGTCGCGGCGATGCTCGCCGTCACGCGGGCATCAATTCCGTCGGCATTGGCGCGGTCCCGCACTAGCCCGGTATGCGCATCAGCCTCATTCCAGAAAAACTCAAAGGCCGCGCGCTGCAACTCTTCCAGCAGGGAATTGTCGGCCTCGTGCTCGGAAGAAGGTAGCGAGAGCAGAGCCTTGGACGCCCAGCCTCTGCTGCTCAAAGGCAGCACAATCGAGCCGGTGGCAATGGCTCGCAAGAATTTACGTCTGTCCCAACGCATGAGGAAGGAGCGTTTCAATTATGCTTGAGAGAAGCCGGTTTCCCGCAGCCTAAGTCTCTGGAGAGTCCAGATTTTTCACCCCAACGCGAAAAAATTTCCAGAAACGGAGGCAGATCAACTTCTCTGTTCGCGTTCCAGCTTAGTACGGACCGCCGCTTTCGCGGATACAAGGAGAGCCTTTTGAATCACTACCGTAATCAGGTGAATACCTTAACGGTACTCGGTGAGGCAAGCTTTCAACGAGCTTAGCGCGCCAGCTTCGAACTAAAGACTGGGTCTAAACCTGCAACAGTTGTTGACTGGTCTGCTGCGTCCTCAGATCCTGAAAGAGGCGACCAACCTGCATAAGTTGTTGTGCGCACAAACCTTGTGGTAGTTTTGTGCATCTTTGATATGGCACGCCGCGATAGCAGATAATCAGATTGAACACCGACCCGACGCAGCAGATCTAGTCATTTTAAGAGCAATATGGCGCAGAACAAGTTCCGTAATGCATGGCAGGAGCGCTTAACCGCGCTGCGAAATGTTCCTCCGGTTCTCAAGATCGTCTGGCAATCAGGGCCGGTGGTGGTTTCCCTCGGTTTGCTGTTCCGTTTTATTGCAGCCGTGTTACCGGTCGCTCTGCTCTGGATCACCAAGCTGATCATCGACCGCATTGTTCACTCCGTGTCATCCCATCAGCCCGTGAATGCCAGCTTCTGGTGGCTGGTAGTGGCCGAGTTCGGTGTCGCCGTCTTTCTCAGTATCCTGACGCGCGGAATTGACTTCTTGGACTCCTTGCTTGCCGACAAATACACGCGGCACGTCAGCATCGCGGTCATGAAACATGCCTCGGAACTGGATCTGACCTCCTACGAAGACCCGGTCTTTTATGACCGCCTCGAACGTGCTCGCGTGCAGGCAACGGATCGTCTGGGAATGATTCAGTCCATTGGCCGGCTGGTCCAGCAGTTGATCACGGCCATTACCATGTCGGCCACCATCATCGTCTACTCGCCGTGGCTGATGCTGCTGCTGATTGCCGGCGTCCTGCCGGCGTTTCTGGGCGAGAGCCATTTCGCGTTTTTGGGCTACGCCAAAAATTTCAACCAGACTCCCATCAAGCGCCAGCTCGATTATTTGCGAGTCTTGGGCGGAAGCAAAGAAGCCGCAAAAGAGCTCAAGCTCTTCGGCCTCAGCGCATTCCTGACCGAGCGTTTTACGCAGCTTTCCAACCGGATTTACTCCGAGGATGTTTCGCTGGCGCGGCGCCGTCTCATCGCTGGCGCGGCTCTGTCAATTATTGGAACGCTCGGTTACTACGCGGCGTATGCCTGGGTCATCTGGCGCACCGTTGCTGGCGTCCTTAGCATTGGCACTTTGACTTTGCTTGCTGGCGCGATCCAGCAGGCCAGCTTAAATATTCAGCAGGTCTTCTCCACTTTGGCGGGAATTGCCGACCAGGCGCTGTTTCTTACTGATTTGCTCGCTTTCTTCGAGATGCGGCCCACCATCCGCTCCAAGCCAAACGCGATTCCAGCCCCCCGCCCCATTCGGATCGGCTTCGAGTTCCGCGGCGTTTCTTTTCGCTATCCCGGCACTGAGCGGCTGGTCATCAATCGCCTAAACTTTCATCTCCATCCGGGCGAGAGGGTGGCCCTTATCGGCGAGAACGGGGAGGGAAAAACGACCATTGTCAAGCTGATGACGCGGCTCTACGATCCTACTGATGGGCAGATTCTGCTCGATGGCATCGACCTCCGCGAGTACGACCTCGACGATCTTTATCATGAGATCGGAGTCATCTTTCAGGACTTCATGCGTTACGAGATGACTGCGCGCGAAAACATCGCATCTGGCCTGATTCAGGAACTCGATAATCTTGCTTTGCTGCGAGATGCCGCGCATAAGAGTCTGGCAGATGAAGTGATCGCACGTCTTCCGCATGAGTACGAACAAATGTTAGGTCGAAGGTTCGAAGGCGGAGTTGATCTCTCGGGTGGCGAGTGGCAGAAAGTGGCCCTCGCTCGCGCCTACCTCCGCGATGCGCAGCTCTTAATCCTTGACGAGCCTACGGCATCGCTGGATGCACGCAGTGAATTCGAAGTGTTTCGCCGTTTCGCCGAACTTACGTCGGGGAAGATGGCACTTTTTATTTCTCATCGCTTCTCGACCGTACGAATGGCAGATCGCATCGTAGTACTGGAAAAGGGCAAAATCGCGGAAGAAGGAACTCACGAGCAGCTTTCGCTTCTTGGCGGGCGTTACGCCGAGATGTTCGAATTGCAAGCTGCCAGTTATCGTTAACTACTGTTGATTCATGCCGGAAAACACGCACGTGGAAGTCATAAACGAAGAGGCTGAACGCCTGCAGGAAGCTGCAGCTAGCGATCCCTCTCTGGTCGAAAGTGACAACGCTAAAGCTCTGCATGCCCATGCGGTCGAACTGGCTCAGGGTTTGTCATGGGTACCGGGTCTGCGTTCCTCGGATACCATTTTTGAGCGCTACCGCAGCTTACGCAATGCGATTACCACCCAATCTCAGCCATTTCGCGCTCCTTTAGCCGCAGACGCGGTCGTTCCTGATGACTTCCGTTGGCTGCACGACAACATCAACCTGGTCGACATGGAACTATACGGCATGGTGGATGGACTCAAGGCGATGAGCAAAGTCCCTCATGTCGTGGCAGATCATGATGCAGTCACGCCGAGGCCGCTTGCCCTGGCACAAGGATTCCTTTCCGCCGCGCAGTACCGATTCACCGAACAGGCGCTGTCGTCATACGTTCTTGCATTCCAGGAAGTCACCATTCTGAACATGAAGGAGCTGATTGCGCTTGTTCCAGCTCTCAAGATGGTGCTTCTGGAAGAAATCGTCAGGCGTGCAGCCAAGGTCCTGGAGGATAAGAATGGCGTCCATGGAATGGGCTTTTGCATAACCAGCCTGCGAGACGCCACCCAAGCTTCGTGGAAGGAATTGCTCGAGCCGCTAATCCTGTTTGACAAAATCTTGCAGCAGGACCCTGCCGGAGCCTATGCGCAAATGGATTTTGAAAGCCGCGAGGTCTACCGCAAGCGAGTGGTGAAAGTCTCTCAGCGGAGCGATTGCACCGAGACCGAAGTTGCCAGGCATGCGCTTGCATTAGCACGGGAAGCCGCCGAGACGCACAGCGACGATCCGCGCTTGGATCTTCGTCGTTCTCATATCGGGTATTACCTGCTGGCGGAAGGCAAGACCCTGCTTCATCAGCGGGTGCGCTTTCGCCCGACATTTGCGCAACGCTCGGCGGATTTCCTGCGCAGCCATCCAGACGAGTACTACCTCCCCGGAATCGAGATCATCGCCTTCGCCATCATCACTGCGATCGTAGTTCTGATCACAAACCGGTTCAGTCCGCCCGATCTGATTTTTCTCGCAATCGTTGCCCTGCTCTTGCCCGCTTCGCAGAGCGCGGTGCTGCTCATCAACTATCTGACCACATCGTTGTTGCGACCCGAGATCCTGCCGAAGCTTGATTTCTCAGAGGGGGTCGCCAATGATTGCGTCACGCTCGTTGCCGTTCCGACGCTGCTGCTTAATGAGAAGCAAGTCCATCGATTGGTCGAGGACGTGGAAGTCCGCTTTCTCGGCAATCGCGACCGCAATATACATTTCATCATCCTGAGCGATCTTCCGGATTCGCGCCACAGCTCCCGCGAGGACAGCCCACTCATCGATCTGTGTGCCGAGCTCGTGCGCAAGTTGAACGATAAGTACGCGGCAGAAGGCAAAGGATCATTCCTCATGCTTCACCGTCACCGGGTTTACAACCCCCATGAAAAAGTATGGATGGGTTGGGAACGGAAGCGCGGCAAGCTGATGGATTTGAACAAATATCTCAGGCATGAATACGACAGCTTCCCGGTGAAAGTCGGGGATCTCTCGGTACTCGCCAACGTGCGCTACGTGATCACGCTGGATTCCGACACCGAATTGCCTCGAGGATCCGCACCTCGCATGATCGGTTGCCTGGCGCATCCGCTAAACCAGGCCATTATTGATGCCGAACGCAACATCGTCGTGGCCGGCTATGGCATCTTGCAGCCCCGTGTAGGTGTCAGCGTGCAGAGCGCCGCGAAATCAAGGCTCGCCGCCATTTACTCCGGAGAGACAGGCTTCGATATTTACACCCGCGCGATTTCGGACGTTTACCAGGACCTCTACGGCGAAGCAAGTTTCGCCGGCAAGGGAATCTACGAAGTCGACACGCTACACCGTGTCCTCAATCACCGCTTTCCGAACAACGCCCTGCTTAGCCACGACCTGATTGAAGGCGCCTACGCTCGTGCCGGCCTGGCTAGCGACATCGAAGTGATCGAGGATTACCCTTCGCATTACAGCGCTTACAATCGCCGCAAACACCGCTGGCTGCGTGGTGACTGGCAGATAACGACGTGGCTGTTCTCCCATGTTCCCGATGAATCTGGGCAGCGCGTTGCCAATCCGATTTCGT
>JAFAGX010000236.1 GCA_019237515.1 Acidobacteriaceae bacterium | reverse complement strand
GCGGCAAAGATCGATCGGATGATCGCTGGCGACATCGGTGTAAATGCGCTTATCGAACTTGCCGTAGCTGGAATCACCCATATTGAGGGCCTGGTAGCCGCCGTTATGTTCCGGGCGCTTCTGTTTGACGATGCCGGCTTCGATGGTGACGCCGAGATGGTTGGCCTGGCCGGTAAGGTCGGCGGAGAGGTGATAGTCCTTGTCTTTCTTGAACGCATTGTTGCGCAAGTAGCACCACAATATCGTGGCCATGCCGAGTTCGTGGGCATGCGCGAACGCCCGGCTCACTTCCACGATCTGCCGGTCGCTCTGCTCCGAGCCAAAGTAGATCGTCGCCCCCACCGCGGCCGCGCCCATGTCGTACGCAGCTTTCACGTTGCCGAAGAGCACCTGATCGAACTTGTTGGGATAGGCCAGAAGCTCGTTGTGATTGATTTTTACGATGAACGGAATTTTGTGGGCGTACTTGCGTGCGACAGAACCAAGCACGCCATAGGTGGTAGCGACGGCGTTGCAGCCACCCTCGATGGCCAGCTTTACGATGTTTTCCCCATCGAAGTAATCGGGGTTCTTCGCGAAGCTCGCGCCTGCCGAATGCTCGATCCCTTGGTCCACAGGCAATATCGAGAGATAGCCGGTTCTGCTCAAGCGGCCGTGCTCGAAAAGCCGCTGCAGGTTCGTCAGGACGCGAATGTTCCGGTCGGAACCCGCCCAAACGCGATCGATGAAATCGGGTCCGGGCAGATGCAGGCGTTCCTTCGAAATCTTTGGTGCATTGAATTCGAGCAGAGCCTCAGCCCGCGCGCCCAGGTGACTTGCGATTGTTGTGCGAACACTGGTTGCCATAACTTTTCTCCTAAACTGCTCCCTTCGTTTTTGGAATGAGCATGCTGGCCGCAGTGGGATCGACAAGCCACAGAACTTTGCCCTGCTTTGGCCGAATCATTTGCACGGGAAGCTGATCGGGCTCGTATGGTCCTTCCAGCACGGCTTTGAGCGCGGACGCCTTTTCCGTGCCGTGGACCATCAAGACCACTCGCGCTGCGTTGTTCAGGACTGGAGGTGTGAGGGTAATGCGATCCGTATACAGCTTGCCCACCCAGTTGCTGACGACGAGACGCTGCTCTTCTTTTAGTGCTTTTGTTCCTGGAAAAAGGGATGCCGTATGTCCTTCTGGACCCATGCCGAGCAAGACCAGGTCAAAACGGGGTAACTGCCCTGTCTCCAACTGGAAACTCGTGCGCAGATCTCTTTCATATTCCGCAGCAGCTTCTGCCGCATTCTCGATTTCGCCCTTGATGCGATGCACCTGCTTCGAATCGATCGGGGCTTTCCCAAGCATCGCTTCGGAGGCCATTCGGAAGTTGCTTTCCGCGTCATCCGGAGGCACGTGCCGTTCGTCCCCGAAGAAAAACTGGATCTTGCTCCAGGGCACCATTTCCCGCAGCGGTCCGTTGTTTAAAAGCAATCCGTAGAGTGCTTTCGGCGTCGAGCCGCCAGAGAGGGCCACGGAAAAAGACCCTTTTTCGCAGACTGCCTCTTGGGCTGCTTCTACAAATTCCGCGGCGGCCGTTTGCGCAATGGCATTGGCATCCGCCAGAATTCTGACCTCACGATCGGTCTTCGGCATCACAGCTGGTGTCGTTTGAGTGGTCATAGTCCTAATCCGCCCCCGCGGTCGCCCGCCCTAGCGCCGCCGGAACCTCATTCGGCTCAGACGACGCTTGTTCCCCTTCAATTTTTCGCCACGCCCGCCCATCCCGAGCTAGCAGTCTTTCAGCCTCCGCCGGACCCCAGCTTCCTGCGGCGTAGTTCGGAAACCCTTGGACTGGCAGAGCTTTCCACAGATCCAGCACCGGCTGGATCACCCGCCATCCCGCTTCGACCATGTCCGCGCGCTGGAATAGCGTGGCATCCCCGATCATGCAGTCGTACAACAGCCGTTCATACCCGGTGCTGTGGGAACTGCCGAAGTCGCGCGCGTAGTCAAATTCCATGTTCACAAGGCCCAACCGCATGATTGGCCCCGGAACTTTGGCGCCGAAACGTAAGGAGATTCCCTCCTCAGGCTGAATGTGGATCACCAGCCGGTTGGTCTGCAGATCAGCGATTTTGGTTTTGCGAAACAGGACAATGGGGGAACGCCGAAACTGAATCGCAATCTCTGTGGCGCGCCGCGCTAAGCGCTTTCCGGTTCGCAGATAAAAGGGCACCCCGGCCCAACGCCAGGTGTCCACGTGTAACTTCAAAGCCGCGTAGGTCTCGGTATTAGAGGCGGGCGAAACGCCGGTCTCGCGCCGATAGTCCGGCCCCTTCTCCCCTCCCGCAATCCCCTCGCCGTATTGTCCGCGTACGGCGCTGGTGAGTACTTCCTCCGAAGTGAGAGGTTGCACGGCGTGCAAAACCTCAGCTTGCTTGTCGCGCACGGCATCGGCGTCGAACGAAATCGGCGGCTCCATGGCCGTCAGGGAAAGCAGTTGAAAGAGATGATTGGGGACCATATCGCGCAACGCACCCGCCGTCTCGTAGTAACCGCCGCGGTGTTCGACGCCCACAGTCTCAGCCGCGGTGATCTGCACGCTATCGATGAAGTTGCGATTCCACAAAGGCTCGGCGATGCTGTTGGCGAACCGGAAGACCATCAGGTTCTGCACGGTCTCTTTACCCAAATAGTGATCGATC
>JAFAGX010000102.1 GCA_019237515.1 Acidobacteriaceae bacterium | reverse complement strand
CTCATGGGCATCCTTGATGCGCGACCAAACCTGATCGAACTCGTTTCTGATTGTTTCTGGCTCATCCACCAGAACGGCAGCGCTGGGAATCAAATCAAAGACCGTGCGGTCCGCTCCTGCAACCGGAGCGTAAAATTCCCAGCCTGGAAAGATCGTCACCCCACCCGAGCGCACCGCTTGCTCCACCACTTCTTCCGCGCCAGTGATGCGCTTGCCTGACAACCGGGCGTGAATTGCGCCCAGCAGGTCTTCGCTGACCGGGGTTTCCGTTAGAGGCAAAAGCAGCGCTTCTTCAACCGGGTTTGACGAACGCTGGGTAGCAGGATCGAACTTTCGAATCGATTCAACTTCATCGCCAAAAAACTCGATGCGCAGCGGACGATCTGCTTCCGGAGGATAGACGTCCAGAATGCCACCACGAAGCGCATATTCTCCAGGCATTTCGACGACATCGTTTGCGAGGTAGCCAATAGTGTTGAGGTGCCGTAAGAGAGGATCAACATCAATCGTTTCACCGCGACGGACAGCTCGCGCCAGATCGGCGTAATATTCTGCGGAACGGAGTCGCAGCGCCGTTGAAGCAATTGGCGCAATGAGAACCGATACCGCTCCGGTCGCGACCTTCCATAGCGCCACCGCCCGTTGTTCCTGAATTTCTGGGTGGGGCGATAGATTCTGAAATGGCAGCACATCGCGAGTCGGCAGAGCTACGATGGATCCCGGGTCATTTCCACCGCTCAGTTCATGAAACGCCTGCAGCACCGGAACCAGATCTTCGGCGGTGCGATTATCCGACACGACGAGGATGAGCGGCCTGCCAGCGGCTCGCTGCAGGAGAACAAGTAATAGAGCCTTACCGGTTGGGATTAGTCCAGAGACACGAATCCTCCCCGTGCCCTCTTTCAGGTGGGAGGCTACACGCGAGAAAGCAGACAAATTTTCTACGTCCGCAAAAAGATCGCGGACGAAGGGGAGAACCATCGCATTCCGATTTTAACAGGCTCGGCGGGTAGATGGAGTCCGGCAGAGACTGGCGCACGCAGGCCGATCCCGACGGGAAAGCTGCCGAAGAGACGCAATCAAGAATTCTTGTTTTCCTGAGACTTGGAAGCGGCGCTGTCAGGTTCTTTCATCCCGTCTTTGAACGCGCGGATTCCATCCCCTAATCCTTTTCCGAGTTCCGGCAGCTTCTTAGGCCCGAAGACTAATAAGGCAATGAAGGCGATGACCAGCAGATGCATCGGTTGAAATAGACCCTCACCCATAACGACCTCCTTAACTCACGGAACACAATGTTCCTGATATCCAGCTTATCTCTGGGAAACGAGCAGGGTAGGCGCATTATCACACCTTTGTGTGACAGTAGTCACACAGCGTGCCTGTGGAGAGGTCATGAGATCCTGATTTTGTGGGCGTCACGGAAGCGGGATCTCGCAGCCGAATCCCGAGCGCAGCGGGGATCTCGGGAAGCAAACCCTTTCCTGGGGGGAACTGGCGCGCCCGAAGGGATTCGAACCCCTAACCTACGGCTCCGGAGGCCGGCGCTCTATCCAATTGAGCTACGGGCGCGCTACTGCTCAAGTGTAATGCAGAGGTTTCGCGTGCAGCAATTGCGCGAACACTTTACCTACCAGCGGTTCCGGCCGCCACCGCCGCCTCGGCCACCGCGATCGCGCCCACCCCCACCGCCAGCCCGCTCGGCCTTAGGCCTTGCTTCATTCACGTTCAGCGTTCGTCCTGCCAGTTGTGTTCCATTGAGAGCTGCGATAGCTTTCTCTCCATCTTCAGCATTCGTCATTTCCACGAAGCCGAACCCACGCGAACGGCCGGTATCCCGATCGGTCAAAATCGTTACGCGATCCACTGTCCCATAGGTTGCGAAAAGATTTCGCAACTCGTCCTCCGAGACATTGAAGTCCAGGTTTCCTACGAAAATGTTTTTCACGAACTTGCCTCTGCTTGAGCTATTTGAGTGTGCGGCTTCGGCGCCGACAGAAGAGGCTGGTTGGCCAAAGGGCCAAAGTTGGCGAACAGTCAAATGCGGGGGAAGTATAGCAAATCCATACAAAATAAGATGGAATTTCGGTCACCAATGTGCGTGCGCGCTCACATCAGACTCAGCCCTTGGATCGTTTCCTGCAGCACGCGGGCTGACGCACGCAACTTATCAACTTCGTCCGGCTCCAACTCAAGACGGAGGATCTGCTCAATTCCACCCCGATCCACAACCGCAGGCAGGCTGAAGCAGACATCGCTCAGTCCATAGTAGTCGTTGATGAGACTTGAGACGGAGAGCACCGTTTTCTGGTTGCGCAGAATAGCCTGCGTAATGCGCATCAGCCCCGCAGCAACTGCGTAGTAGGTAGCACCCTTGCGTTCGATGATCCGGTAAGCTGCTTCCCGGGTCTGCCCGAAAATATCCTCCATCAGCTTCTCGTTGTATTCGATCCCTTGCGCCCGATGGAACTCCGGCAACCGCATGCCCGCTATATTGGCCAAAGACCAGACCGGCACTTCGCTGTCTCCGTGCTCGCCGATGATGTAGGCGTGCACACTGCGCGCATCCACGCCGAAATGCTGGCTGAGGAGATAGCGGAAGCGTGCTGTATCAAGAATGGTTCCGGATCCAATCACGCGCTGTGCAGGGAAGCTGGAAAGTTTCCAAGCTGCGTAAGTCAGAACATCGACAGGATTGGTTGCGATCAGGAGAATCCCGGTGGGATTGTGTTTGGCGACATGCGGAACGATGGACCGCCAAATCGCCGCATTCTTTCTAACCAAGTCGAGGCGCGTTTCTCCCGGGGCCTGCGGAGCCCCGGCCGCCAGCACCGTAACGATAGCTCCAGCGCAATCGGAATAATCGCCCGGCCAAACATCTGTGGGATGGGTGAAGGGAACAGCATGGGTTAAATCCATAGCTTCGCCTTCAGCCTTGCTGCGGTTGGCGTCAATCAGCACGATTTCCGCAGCCAAGCCACTCAGCAGCAAGGCGTAAGCAAACGTAGAACCTACATTTCCCATGCCAACGATCGCCACCCGCAAGGGTTGGCTGTCTTTGGATTCAGTGCTCACGTGACTTATAAGAATTTCTAAAAGAAGACCCAACGCCCGTAAGGTTGGCAGTCGAGAATCTCGACGCCAGCCTCGATGTCAGCAGGAATCGACTTTCCAATAACGTTCCTGCTGATAACCAATCTGTAGCAGCCGGTTCTTAGGATCGTGCCGCTTGCCGCAGTTGGGGCAGATTAAATATCGCGTCCAGTGGGTGCCTCGGCGGTCGTACTGCTCCGAGACGGCAAAGGTCTTCCCGCAGCTGCACGGAATGAGGAACATCTTCAATTTCGTCTGCGGGCTCGGGTCTGCCTTGCCTCGCGGCATCATCGGCCTTCTTCGATCACTGCCATCGAGCTTTTCTTGCGTTTGTTGGCTTCGAGGATCTTTTTGCGCAGCCGCAGCGACTTCGGCGTGACTTCGACAAACTCATCATCGGCGATAAATTCGATCGCTTGCTCCAGATTCAATTGCCGAAACGGCACCAGACGGATGGCTTCATCCGCCGTGGACGCCCTCATGTTGGTCAGTTTCTTTTCACGGACCACATTTACATCCAGATAGTTGTCCCTGGCATTTTCGCCAATGATCATTCCCTCGTAGACTTCTATACCGGGACCCAGAAACAATTCTCCACGCTCCTGTAGCCCCCAAAGCGCGTACGCGGTCGTTGTCCCGGGTCGGTCGGCAACCAGCGCGCCTGTTGGCCGGTGCGGAATTTCTCCCTGCCACTCGGTATGCCCGTCAAACAGAGAATTCATCACGATGGTGCCGCGCGTATCGGTCAGCAATTGGCTGCGCAGACCGATTAATCCGCGGCTGGGAAC
>JAFAGX010000015.1 GCA_019237515.1 Acidobacteriaceae bacterium | reverse complement strand
CCTTTGCCTCCACGCTGCCGCAAGCCGGGCTCGGTGGGCGTCGGCACTGGGATCCGAATTAGTGTCATGGATGCGCTCGGAAATCATCTCGGTACCGGGCAACGAGGGGAAGTGGTCATCCTGGGGGCAAATGTTTTTCGCGGATATGAGAATAATCCCGAAGCCAACACCAAATCATTTGTGAGCGGATGGTTCCGAACCGGCGATCAAGGCTATTTGGATGAGGATTGCTATTTACATCTAACTGGCCGGATCAAGGACATCATCATCCGCGGCGGCGAAAACATCGCTCCCCACGAAGTGGACGAAGTATTGACGAAACACCCTGCCATCGCGGGCGCAGTCACCTTCGGATTCATGCATCCCACCCTCGGTGAAGAGGTAGCAGCGGCGGTGGTTCTGCACGAACCCGGCAGCTTGACGGAATCGGCCCTGCTGAAGTATTGCTGTGAACACATGGCTGAGTACAAAGCTCCCAAAAAGATCTATTTCGTAGAAAGTATTCCCACCACCGGCACCGGCAAGATTCGCCGGCGCGCGGTAGCAAACGCGGTGTTGGAAGAGCAAGGATGAAATTCCTGATTGCGGGAGCCGGCGCCATCGGAGCTTACATTGGCGCATTGATGGCTCGCGCAGGCTTCGACGTAACACTCTTCGCCCGCGGCGCCCACCTCCAAGCCATGCAGCAATCCGGGGTGCGAGTAAAGGATTCTGCCGGAGACTTCGAAGCTCGTCCCAAGGTTTCGGGATCGCTCACAGAAATCGGCACTTTCGACGTTGTTTTCCTCGGAGTCAAAGCCCACAGCCTGACGCAACTCGCCCCTGATCTCGCTCCCGTCATCGGGCCTGGGACTACGGTCGTCAGCACACAGAATGGGATCCCATGGTGGTTTTTCCAGGGTTTCGGGGGTGAATGGGATGGGCTCCGGTTGGAGCGTATCGATCCGGGCGGTGTCATTTCATCTGCCATCGAAGCGCAACGAGTGGTCGGATCAATTGTTTACTTTTCGACCGAGATGACAGCCCGTGGAATCGTCCAGCATATCGAAGGCAATCGCATCACCCTGGGTGAGCCGAACGGCACCCGCTCAGAACGTTCCCGGCAAATTGCCGAGGCCTTGATCGCATCCGGCTTGCGTGCACCGATCACAACTCGAATTCGCAACGAAATCTGGGTCAAGCTGCTGGGCAATTTGGCATTTAACCCGGTCAGCGCCCTCACCAGAGCTACCCTCGTGCAAATGACAAAAGATTCCGACGTATGCAACGTGGTGCGGCAAATCATGTGTGAGGCGTCCGCTGTGGCCGCGAAACTAGATTTGGAGTTGCCGGTGACCATTGATCAGCGTATCGCCGGCGCTGCCAAGGTAGGGGAGCACAAGACTTCGATGCTGCAAGATTTGGAAGCGGGAAGACCCATGGAATTGGAAGCCATTGTGGGCGCCATCGTCGAGCTTGGGCAGAAAGTGGGCATTCCCATGCCCCACACCGAAACCGTATATGCCTGCGCCAAACTGCTGTCGCAGTGTCGGTCGGCCGCCTAAACCGCTGCGGAATTCTAAATACTTCAGTGGCTATGCCGATGATCTTCGGTTTCGCTGACCGGAATCACGCAGCCATGGGCAATTTCGCAAATGGCGTGTTCGAACTGAATGGTTGTATGGTCGATCCGAAACTGCTCGTGTAGACATTCCTTGACATCGCGCAAAATGCGCTCGCTGACCGAAGGTGGGATATCAGCAATTGAGATATGGCATGACAGGGCGCGAGTTTCCGAGCCGATACTCCAGACATGCAGGTCGTGGACGTCATTGACGCCATTCACCGCTCGAATGGCATCCTCCACAAGATGCAACTTCACACCTCGCGGCGTGCCTTCGAGCAGAATATTCAAGGTCTCTCGCACAATTCCAAAGCCGGACCAGAGAATTAGGACACCGATTCCGAAGGAGAGGGCTGAGTCAATCCAGTACTGGCCGGTCGCAAGAATCGCCCAGCCACCGGCAATCACCGCCGCGGTGGATGCGGTATCGCCAATCTCGTGCAGGAATGCACTACGCATGTTGACATCGTTGTCAGAGCGATACAGCAGGAAGGCAATCACGCCATTCATCACAACCCCTGCCGCGGCGACTCCCATCATCACGCTGGCCCGAACGTACTCCGGATGCTGCACACGCTTGAAAGCCTCATAAAAGATAAAAAAAGAAACCAGCACCAGCGACGCAGCGTTCACCAACGCAGCCAACACTCCTGCCCGGTGCCAGCCATAGGTCTTGGTGGCGCTAGGTGGCCGGGCGTGTAGATAAACAGCAACCAGAGAAAGCAACAAAGCTAATAAATCAGTCAGGTTGTGTCCGGCTTCCGATAAGAGGGCAAGAGAGTGAGCGCGGATCCCCGCAATCACCAGCAACACAATGTACGCCAGGGTGACGAGCAGAGAAATCTTCAAGACCTTGGACGTCGCTTCGCTGGAATGGCCGAGATGCGCGTGCATTTAGTCCAGTTTAAGTGCAGGATGAGCGGCGTTCAAGGCAACGAAAGGTATCCAGAGCAACCGATGCGACCGCTCGGACGGAAACTCCATACCAAAGTAACCATTCCCCGAGCCTTAGGAACATATCCCAGCAAGCCCAGAGGTATCCTAAGCGAAGGAGTCAGGCTGAATCCGCCGCAAGCTAGGCGGCCAACGCACCTTTCTAATTTTCACCATACAGGGATTATGCCGTGAAAAAGTTGTCTTTTATCGTTTCCTTGCCGACGCTTGAGAACGACTACCAACAACAGCAGGCAAAGGAGGCCGAACTCGTAGCGGTCCATCTCGGTGTAGATGTAACTGTCATCGACTCCAAAAATGATTCCATCACGCAGAGTATCGAGCTGCTTCGGATCCTCCAGTCCAAACCTGATACTCGACCAAATGCCTTCATCGTTGAACCCGCCGGCGGAACGGCATTCCCGCAAGTCGCACATGCGGCGGTATCGTCAGGCATCAGTTGGGTGATGCTGAACCGCGATGCTGATTACATACCCGAGCTTCGCAAAAGAAGCGCTGTGCCGATCTTTGCTTTGGGCCCTGATCATGAGGAGATCGGGCGCATCCAAGGCCGACAACTGGCAGCAATGCTTCCGGGAGGCGGATCTGTCCTCTACATCGAGGGACCCGCAACCAGCTCGTCCGCGAAGAAACGACGGGCAGGAATGCTTGAGACGATGCCGCCGAGTATTCAACTTTTTCGGATGAGCGCTCATTGGACTGAAGCGAGTTCCCGGGTCACTGTGGGTCGATGGCTTAAACTTTCAACCTCGCGGGAAACTCCAATTCAGGCTATCGCGGCTCAAGATGATTCGATGGCCATGGGTGCCAGGAGAGCAATTGAAGAAGAACTTAGCGATGCCGACCGCAATCGCTGGCTCAAATTGCCAATCATCGGCTGTGATGGCGTGCCCGAAACCGGGCAAGCCTGGGTGCGCAGCGGGTTACTGACCGCTACTGTCATATCGCCGGCCAATACGCGGCTCGCGATCGAAATGGTTGTCGGCTGGTTGCGTGCAGGAACTGTGCAGCCCGCCTATTCGTTGACCAAGCCCACATCGTATCCACCTGCAGAAACTCTCACGGCGATACCCAAAGCGAAGGCGCACAACGGCTAAGTTGTGTCTAAGCTGCTCAATTGGAAAACCTCTGCTTTCAGCGCTTGACTTCCACCCGCTAGTGGCCGATAGTGGCCCATGTGAAACTATTCGGAAGAGAAAGAAATCATCCGCAACAGCGATGCTATGAGTCCGCATTATGCGCCGGGTTCTGGACGTTAGTATTCGGCTTCGCACTCTCACCGCCCTTGAGAGCTCAGTCGCTGACACCGTCTGCTCAAATTCAAAGTAAAAGCCTGAGCATCGAATTTGATCGGAACCTGCGCAGTCGCGTGATTGCACGCTTTGACGACAAAGAAATGCCACTGGGGCCATTCGCTGCCAGCGAGCGCGTCACCACCGCTACAGGTGCCGTTTCAGAGTTTCCCTTCGTATCGCAACAAAGCGAGCGGATCAGTGACACCATCGGATCTGCACAGAAACTCACCGTCACGGGCAAAGCGAACAATCTCGTCAAAACCGTTAGCGTCACGGTCTACGATGACTTTCAGGCGATGGCGGTATTTGATGTTCAATACACAAATAATGAAAACACACCCGTCACGATCACGAAATGGGTCAACAATGGCTACATCGTGAATGCCCAGCAGCAATCTGGAAATCCGGCGTTCTGGTCGTACCAGAGCGGTTCCTACGAAAAGCGCCCCAACTGGGTAGTGCCGATAACGCCGAATTTTCATCAACAGAACTATCTCGGCATGAATGCCAGCGACTACGGTGGCGGGACTCCAGTCGTCGACATTTGGCGTCGAACCGTCGGCATAGCCGTAGGACACGTGGAGCTGCGTCCTAAACTGGTCTCCTTACCGGTCTCGATGCCAGACTCCAGCCATGCGAAGATCGGAGTGGAATCGCGGCGCAGCACCACACTGAAGACTGGTGAAAGTTTCCATACGCTTCGCACATTCGTCAGCGTTCATCAGGGAGATTATTTCCGCACGTTGGAGCAGTATCGCCGTTTCATGATGGCCCAAGGTCTGCGACCTGCGACCCCTCCCACCGATGGCCAAGGCGCGATCTGGTGTGCTTGGGGTTATGGGCGCACGGTTCGTCCCGAGCAGGTCTACAAAACGCTGCCCACGGTGAAACAACTGGGATTCAAATGGGTCACGCTCGATGACGGCTGGCAGAACAATGTAGGCGACTGGGCCCTCGATCCCAAAAAGTTTCCGAACGGCGACGCGGATATGAAGGCTTTGGTGGATCACATTCACGAGGAGGGCTTTCGAGCGCAACTGTGGTGGTCGCCGCTCAGCGCAGTGGCAGATTCGGAGCTGCTGAAGCAGCATCCCGATTATGCGCTGCTCAACCAGGATGGTTCGAAGCGAAAAATTTCCTGGTGGAATTCGTATTATCTGTGTCCCGCCGACCAACGTGTAGTCGAGTATCACAAGGCCCTGGTTCGAAAAATCTTTTTGGATTGGGGCTTTGACGGCCTCAAGCTGGACGGTCAGCACATGAATGGCGCGCCCGCTTGTTACAATCCGGCCCACCACCATGCCAAGCCCGAAGACTCGGTGGAAGCCATGCCCGACTTCTTTCGCGAGATCTATGAAACCGCAATTTCAGTAAAGCCCGGCGCATTGGTTGAGTTCTGTCCGTGTGGGACCAGCTTCTCGTTTTTCACAATGCCATACTTCAACATGTCAGTGGCTTCGGATCCGGAGAGTTCGTTCCAGGTTCGCTCAAAGGCAAAGACGTTGAAGGCGCTGATGGGAGATGATCTGCCGTTCTTTGGCGATCATGTGGAATTGAGCGATGGCGGGAACGACTTCGCCTCGACGTTGGGCGTGGGAGGCGTATTAGGAACTCAATTTGTGCTCCCCTCGCTCGCGCAAAAGAGACGCAAGCCTGATCTGGCCGCAGCCCGATCGAATCTGACCGCCACGCGAAAGGCGGACTTCGAAAAGTGGCTTGGCATTTACCGCGAGAAAATGCTTTCTCGCGGCCAGTATCTCGGCGAACTCTATGATATCGGCTTTGACGTGCCCGAAACCCACATGATACGCCGCGATAACACCATGTACTACGCCTTCTTCGCCAAGCACTGGAAGGGACCAGTCGAACTGCGCGGTCTGCAAGATCGCAGCTACAGTGTCTACGACTATGTCAGTAACAAGCGTTATGGGACGGTTACCGGCCGTGACGCACGGTTGCCGGTTGAGTTTGGTGGTCATCTGCTGCTGGAGGTCCGGCCAGAGTAGAACACCCGCATGATAAGCAAAATCTTGCTATTGATTTTGTTGGCCAGCCAAATGGCGGCCGATTCTGCATTGATCGAAAGCACGAAATCAGAGCAAGATGCCGCGCTCAGCACTGACCCCAGCCTGCCCTTCTGGCAGGGTGCACGCCCGATCTTCC
>JAFAGX010000643.1 GCA_019237515.1 Acidobacteriaceae bacterium | reverse complement strand
ATTACCGTCCTACGATTTCCTCGAAGCTGACTTGTCCCTCGTCCGCGATCTGGCCGAAGGCAAAATACTCTGACCATGTAAGCATCAGTTTGTGGTTCTGACTTTGGTCAGAGCTTTGCCCAGCGACTCTGTGGTTCTCTGTGACCTCTGTGGTGAAACGAAAACCACAGAGGCGCACAGAGCGATGGCTCGTTTCCGTTTATCCCCTATTTTTCTTTAGGCGGAAAATCCTTGAACATCTTGTCGACAGCTTTGTCGAGCTTGTTCTCGTTCTTTTCCGGCTTGCTGGTAAGCGTGTCGCTCGCAGAACCGCGCCAGATCAGGTGTTTGCTCTGGGCATCGAACATATCCAGGACCAGCGTGCCGACCTTATAATTCTGCACGGTGGTCGTGGATTCACTTCCGAATCCTCCCCAGAACCACCCCGGTCCCATGCCATCGTAGAACGTTTGATATTGCTGCTGATTCTTCACCGCTCCCACAGCGGTCAGCAACACCTGGCCGCCCGAATCGACCTTCTGCCATCCCTTGGCCTGCAGGTCCTTGTCGACCGCGTCCGTGATGCGTGACTGCCAGAGCGGATCGTCGGTTTGGACCTTAGCCCACGAGTACGTGTGGAACTGCTCAAAATTCGCGTGATGGTCGTAATCGGTGTGTACATCCTGAGCGAATACCGAGCACGCCATCAGAAACAGCAGCGGAATTGCTGCTAAATACCACTGAACTCTTTTCATATCATCTCCTTACCATTTCAATCTTTAAGCTGGAAATTGGATGCGGGAGCAAATGCGGGGTTGGCCCCATCTACAGGGAGTTGAAACCCTAGTTCTTTATTGGGAGTTGTTGCCGCGGCGCTTCAGGGTTGGTCGGTCGTCGTTGTCGTTGGCAGTGCCGCTGTCACTGTTCGTGTGAGATGCTCGCCGCAACGTTGGAAGATCCGAGTTCCCGGTACGGTTGAGCTTGTGCCTGTTTTCCAGTTCTGCAAGGCGAGCTTTTACATCCTCGAACTCGGAGGTGTCCACTTTGTATTCTGCCTTCGGCGCCAATAAAGTATCAATCTCCTGCTGCGTTCTCTCGATTCGGTCGGGCGTTTGAGGATGTGTATCGAAGGCCTTGGCCAGGCTCCCCGGCTTATGCTTCTCCAGCACTTTCACCTTTTCAAAAAATGCCGTCAGAGCCTGGGGATCATAACCGGCTTTGTACATGTATTGGACACCGAGGAAATCTGCGTCTGATTCGAAGCTGCGGGTAAATCTCAAAAAGCCCATCGGCACCGCTAATCCAGCGATATTCTGGATGGCATAGCCGATCCCGCCACCAACAAAGATCAGGGGAATCGAAGCCAGATTCATCAACTGTCCGCGAGACATTTCTCGTGCCGCATGACAGGCCGCGACGTGAGCGATCTCGTGCGCCATTACCCCAGCCAGCTCCGCCTCGCTATCGGCGGCAAGTATCAGCCCCGAGTCGACATAAAAATAGCCGCCCGGAAGCGCGAAGGCGTTGATGTCATCGGTGTCAATAATCTTTATTGTGAATGGAACCTCCGCATCGGAGTTCCTCACGATGTTCTGGCCAACCCGGTTGATGTATTCCGTGATTACAGAATCGCCAATCATCTTGGAGCTGGACTCTACCTGCTGGGCGTAGGACCGCCCCATGGCGATCTGCTTATCCAGGCTGTACCAGTTGCCAATTCCCCGCCCGCAGCCCACGTTCCGGTTGCCGACAGCACTGATGTCCTTGATGCTGCCATCGTGGTAGACCTTGGCCGCACGCTCAGGGCTTTCAGAGGAAGGTATGTTCGTAGAATCAGAAGTATTCTGGGAATGGGCGAGGCTGAGCAGCAGAAGGAAGCTTGCGCAAGCGATCGGGATACGACTCATGGCCCCAAACCCTGTCAGCTTTTTCATTATATTAAAAGGCACGCGGAAATAAAGAGATATCTGAGTTGCGCCCAGTTTACTCCTTCGCTGTTGGGACTTCCTTCTCCGACTCTAGTTCCGACCCTTAGGCATGCATTCTGGCCGTCTTCAGGCGGGAAAATTTCCGGCACGCAAAAACGATTTTCGACCTGTTCAGATTCTTGCTGGGCGTTTATTCTGTCTGCTCGCAGTGACTTGCATTCGACTATGTCTGTGATCTGTGCCCATGAAATTCCTGAGACGCTGGAAGACCCGGATCCTGCTGTTCTTTGCCGTCGTGGGGCCGGGCTTCATCACCGCAAATGTCGACAACGATGCCAACGGCATTTACACGTATTCGGCGGCCGGGGCACAGTTCGGGCACATGCTGCTCTGGACTCTGATTCCGGTCACCCTGGCGTTGATCGTGGTCCAGGAAATCTGCGCTCGCATGGGTGCTGTGACCGGCAAAGGTCTCAGCGATCTGATCCGCGAAGAGTTCGGGCTACGCGTTACGTTTTTCATGATGATCGGCATTCTGGTGGTCAACTTCGGCAATGTGGTCGGCGAGTTTGCCGGAATTGCCGGCAGCCTTGAGCTTTTCGGGGTTTCCCGCTACATCAGCGTTCCTATCTGCGCCGTCATCGTTTGGCTGATTGTTGTCAAAGGCCAGTACAAAGGCGTTGAAAAAGTCTTCCTCGCCGCGTCTTTTTTTTACATCACTTACATCTTCGCGGGTTTCTTTGCCCGCCCCGCGTGGATTGAAGCCCTCGTGGCGACCGTGAAGCCCCCATCCGTGCAGGCCTTTCGACAACCTGGTTATTTGTATATGGCGATTGGAGTGGTTGGAACCACGATTGCGCCTTGGATGCAGTTCTACCTGCAATCCTCGGTCGTGGAGAAAGGCGTTACCCGTCGTCAATACAAGGCTTCACAGATCGATGTGATTTCCGGCTGTATCTTCACGGACGTCGTCGCCTGGTTCATCATTGTGGCGTGCGCGGCAACCCTTTACGTGCATGGTTTCCATAACATTTCGGACGCCAAAGATGCCGCCCAGGCACTTCATCCGCTTGCGGGAGATTACGCGTACATTCTCTTCGCTCTGGGTTTGTTCAACGCTTCGTTGTTTGCTGCGTCGATTCTGCCGCTTTCGACGGCTTACACGGTTTGCGAAGGCATGGGATTCGAATCCGGCGTAGGGATGAAGTTCAGCGAAGCGCCGGTCTTTTACTGGCTCTACACCATTCTGATCGTGGCGGGCGCCGGCTGTATTCTTTTTCCGGATCTGCCACTGGTGAAAATTTCCATCCTCTCGCAGGTCATCAACGGAATCGCGATTCCTCCGGTGCTGATTTTCATGCTGCTGCTGGTGAATAAAAAAGATTTGATGGGCGAATACGTGAACTCCCGCCTTTATAACGTCATCGCGTGGGGGACGACGGTAATCATGATCGGGTTAACGATTGTGTATTTGTGGACACTGCGAGCTGGGAGCTAATTTGCTTTCTGTGCCGCTATCTGCTTGGCATGAGCCACCAGCGCCGCAAACCGCGGATTCCCTTCAAGGAACTGAACTGCGGATCTTGTGCAATACGCTGGCTGGCCAACGGGAGCAATCCATGATCGACGGCTTCATTCAAAAAGGAAACAGCTTCTTCACTGTGGCCGCGTTTCTGCGAGAGCGCAGATGCTTTTCTTAATGCCTTCTGCGGCGAGCCAGTAACAAACCCAGGAACAGGCCGGCCGCAACCGCTCCCGCCATTCTCTTGCGGTTAGTGATCGGCACGAAGCGGGTCTGCTGGTCACTAATTTCGACCACGCCGACCGGAATCGCTCGCACTC
>JAFAGX010000602.1 GCA_019237515.1 Acidobacteriaceae bacterium | reverse complement strand
TATTTCTCAGGTTCTGGGCCACAGGCGCATCGAGATCGACTGCATCTTTGCAGGACGGGCCCACGACGATTTTCTCCATGTAGCAGTCTGGGGCGTTCAGCAATCCGCCGTGTTCGGAGGCAGCCAAGACCGTAATGGCGCCCGGCGCGCCGGTCGCGCAGAGATTGGTACCCTCAAGAGGATCCACGGCGATATCGACTTCGGGGACATCGGTGCCATCAGGAAACTGAGCGCCAACCTTCTCTCCGATGTAGAGCATGGG
Source organism: Acidobacteriaceae bacterium (assembly GCA_019237515.1). The sequence continues at coordinate 8,926 of JAFAGX010000602.1, read as the reverse complement.
CGCTTCGTCGCGCTCGCCTTCGCCGATCACGATAGTGCCCTTCATCGGAATGGTGTCCATGGTCTGGCGCATGGCTTCGGTCGCTACCTGATCGGATAACTTGCGTGCGCCCTGGCCCATAGTGTGCGCGGAGGCAATCGCCGCGACCTCGACCACTCTCAAGAACCGCGAGGCCAGATCGCTCTCGATGTTCTCGCCAAAGGTTCTCGCCTTTGCCTCTTTGTGCTCGGGACGGGATTGCGTTGCCATGATGCCTCCTCAAGAAAGCCGGCTTAGGAATATAGCGCGAAGCGGGGAAAAAGGGAAAGAGACGGTCGAGTTAGCACGTTCGCGGCTAGTGTGGTCCGGCAATCGCTGCTAAAATTGCAGTACACCCCTGATACGTCTGACATGGGGCTATAGCTCAGCTGGGAGAGCGCATCGTTCGCAACGATGAGGTCGTCGGTTCGATCCCGACTAGCTCCACCAAGTTTGACAGTTTGAGGTTCTTCGCTGTGCTGGGGATTTCGGCGTGCGGCTCAGACGCCGTGCAAACGCCTCAAGTTCGATCCCGACTAGCTCCACCAAGTTTTGGGATTCCTTTACTTCGCCACGGTAGTGGTAAAGGTGATCGCTGTTTCGGCATGGATTATAGCCTCTTGCTTACCGGTGGCCGCCGCGAGACTTGTTCCTGCCCCAGCGCCCACCGCTGAGCCAATCAGCATGCCTTTAGGACCTCCGGCGAGTCCGCCGATGAGTGCACCGGCAGCAGTTCCGCCTCCGATCTTGATCGCATTGCTCTTGGTGTGGCTCTTGCCCTTGGCGCGAAACGCGCTGGTTGAAAGCGATAGAGTTTTACCGTCTGCGAGTTGAACTGAGGCGAGGCGGATGGTGAGCTGTCCGGGAGCGTGCAGCCGCCCGCTAGATTTTGCATAGGTGACCTTCGCGGTTGCCGGGGCGCCCGCTTTGGCGATGGTCTTCCCGTTTACGACCACGTCTTTTACCAGGTTCGCCCTGAGTGTCTGTCCGAGGTGAGCTGTGGCGGAGCTGAGCTGTGAGTCAGTGCGGACTGTGATGTGAGTTCCGGCAGGGAGGGTTTCTGCGAATGCGATCGCTTCCACGAAAAGTAAAACGGCAATCAGTCTCGCAAGCCTGGTCAGCATGACTATCTCCAATGTGATTTTTGTCGATGGCCAGAAGTGTGAGTTGATGATAGAAACCAGGCTGGCATTCAAGGTAGTTACGTTCGGCCGAGTCCTTAAGGCCGATTTACAATCCCGCCGACATCTGTCCGGTTAACAGTGGACGCTTCCGCTACTTGCTCTTCGGTTGCTGCTCGGAGTGCGGACGCTGGTTCCCGGATGAGCCAGGCTGGGCGAGCCCGGATGCTTTCAGTCGTTCAGCGATTTTGTCGGCGAGTGGCTGGGCGAGTTGGCCCACGGAGCCAGCGTAAGCGTTACCCAAGAAAGCCTGGCGGATTGTGTCAGTTTGATCGAAGACCCGCTTGCCGCTGATGTCCGTGAGCCAATAGTGAATCTTGGCTGTCTCGCGGCCAGTGCCCATTCCGACAAGCAGTCGTTTTGCCCGATTTCCAGGATGCCACTCCAAAACTTCTCCTCGGAGTGTGTAGACGGCGTCCTTGGCATCCTGTACAGGTTCGGGCAGCACGACGAAATACTGGCTGTCCTTTTTGAGGAGTTCCGAAAAGGTCTCAAGTTTCAGTTGGTTCATATCGTAAGGCCAGGGAACACTGGTAGAGACGGCGAACGTCTCGATAATCAGAGTCGGCTTGCCTTGACCCACGCATTCCGTTGCGGCCAGGCTTAGTAGCAGGGCGAGATTAACCAGCCGAACCGGCATGTTCGCCACCTCTTCAATGTTCATTCATATCTAACCGTCGGAATCGGCGCAAGATTGCACCATCTCTGCGCCAATCCTGAGAGGTACAGGAAACACTGTAGAGCTTCCTAGTTTTCGTTATGGTACGAATACGGGAAGTACCTGATGATCCTTCGCTTCCGCGAGCCACTTTTTCATGCGAAAGATCGACACGCACCCAATTTCCACGCCAAATGCAAGGTGGCGTAAATGTTCCTTTCCGACTGGAACTGAAACCGGCCTGGCGCACGCCTTTGCCGTTGATCAGGAGAATGACTGATGCGAAGAAGCTCACAAGCTGCAGCGACCGCGGCTAACAACGAGCCAAAATATTCTGACGGCGATAACGGAGGCCTGGTAGCAGTTGCAGAGCCTGCTTCGGCCGACCTGGGTGTTGTATTGGGCGCGCTGCAGACCATGCGCAACGGCGATTTCTCTGTACGACTGCCCGGTTCGTGGACGGGTCTGGCTGGGAAGATCGCGGATACATTCAACGAAATAGTGGCTGCGAACCAGCAAATGGCGGAAGAACTGCGGCGCGTCGGGCAAGTGATCGGGAAAGAAGGGCGAACGCGGGAACGAACGAAATTCCACGAATCGCGTGGCGCCTGGGGTGAGATGGAAACCTCGGTGAACACGCTGGTGGAAGACCTGCTGCGGCCTACCACAGAAGTGACGCGCGCCATCGCGGCGGTGGCGCAGGGAAATTTGACGCAAACCGTGCGACTCGACGTTGACGGCCGCCCCCTCGAGGGCGAGTTCCTGCGCTCGGCAAACATTGTAAACACAATGATTCAGCAGCTCAGCGTTTTCACCTCTGAGGTGACGCGCGTAGCTCGCGAGGTGGGTACGGATGGAAAGCTCGGCGGACAGGCCGTGGTGCCGGGTGTAGCCGGGACTTGGAAAGATCTCACGGATTCCGTGAACTCGATGGCCAGCAATCTGACGGGACAGGTGCGAAACATCGCTGAGGTGGCGACGGCGGTGGCCAGCGGAGACTTGTCACGAAAGATTACCGTTGATGTTCGGGGCGAGATTCTGCAGTTGAAAGAAGCCATCAACAGCATGGTGGACCAGCTTCGATCGTTCGCTTCGGAAGTTACGCGTGTGGCCCGAGAAGTCGGTACCGATGGCAAATTGGGCGGACAAGCTGTAGTGCCGGGTGTGGCAGGGACGTGGAAGGATCTCACGGATTCGGTGAACGCCATGGCCGGGAACCTGACTGCGCAGGTGCGCAATATTGCGGAAGTGACTACCGCAGTTGCACGCGGCGACTTGTCACGAAAGATTACGGTCGACGTGAAAGGAGAAATTCTCGAACTGAAAGAGACCATCAATACCATGGTCGATCAACTGAATGCCTTCGCGGGAGAGGTGACGCGCGTGGCTCGCGAAGTCGGAACTGAAGGCAAGTTGGGCGGGCAGGCACAGGTGCCGGGCGTGGCAGGTACGTGGAAAGATCTGACAGACAACGTGAATTTCATGGCCGGGAACCTGACGGCCCAGGTGAGAAATATTGCCGAGGTCGCGACCGCAATCGCCAACGGAGATTTGTCGCGAAAGATTACGGTCGACGTTCGCGGCGAAATTCTGCAACTCAAAGAAACCCTGAACACGATGGTGGACCAATTGAACCGGTTTGCCGGGGAAGTCACCCGCGTGGCGAGAGAGGTGGGCAGCGAAGGGCGACTAGGAGGTCAGGCCAATGTGCCGGGCGTGGCCGGTACCTGGAAAGATCTGACCGACTCGGTGAACTCGATGGCCGGCAATTTGACGGCCCAGGTGCGGAACATCGCGGAGGTGACTACCGCAGTCGCGCGTGGCGACTTGTCACGAAAAATTACTGTCGACGTGAAGGGTGAAATTCTCGAACTTAAAAACACTATCAATACGATGGTGGATCAGCTCAATGCGTTCGCCGGCGAAGTGACGCGCGTTGCGCGCGAGGTGGGAACGGAAGGCAAGCTCGGCGGCCAAGCACAGGTGCCCGGAGTCGCTGGAACGTGGAAAGATCTCACGGACAATGTCAACTTCATGGCGGGCAATCTCACCGCCCAGGTACGAAACATCGCCGAAGTGGCTACAGCTGTGGCTCGCGGTGACTTGTCCCGAAAGATTACGGTCGACGTTCGCGGTGAAATTCTGCAACTCAAAGAAACGTTGAACACGATGGTGGACCAGCTTCGGTCGTTCGCCTCTGAAGTTACGCGCGTTGCGCGCGAGGTGGGAACGGACGGCAAGCTCGGCGGCCAGGCAGCTGTGCCCGGCGTGGGTGGTACCTGGAAGGATCTCACCGACTCGGTGAACTCGATGGCCAGCAACTTAACCGCGCAGGTCCGTAATATCGCGGAAGTATCGACGGCTATTGCGAACGGCGACCTGTCAAAAAAGATCACGGTCAACGTGAGCGGGGAAATTCTGCTCCTCAAAGAGACCATCAACACGATGGTGGACCAACTCAACGCGTTTGCCAGCGAAGTGACACGTGTAGCGCGCGAAGTCGGGTCCGAAGGCCGGCTTGGCGGACAAGCCAACGTGCCGGGTGTGGCCGGTACCTGGAAAGATCTGACGGACTCGGTGAACTCCATGGCCGGCAATTTGACGGCCCAGGTGCGGAACATCGCAGAAGTGACCACGGCCGTAGCTCGTGGCGACTTGTCACGAAAAATCACAGTGGACGTGAAAGGCGAGATTCTCGAGCTCAAGAACACCATCAATACCATGGTGGATCAGCTCAACGCGTTTGCCGGCGAGGTGACCCGTGTTGCCCGCGAAGTGGGGACGGACGGAAAATTGGGCGGACAGGCCGAAGTGCCCGGAGTGGCGGGAACCTGGAAGGACCTCACGGACAACGTGAACTTCATGGCCAGCAACTTGACTGGCCAAGTGCGAAACATTGCCGAGGTAGCAACTGCCATTGCCACGGGCGATCTGTCAAAGAAAATCACAGTGGACGTACGCGGCGAAATTTTGCAACTCAAAGAGACGCTCAACACCATGGTGGAGCAGTTGCGCTCGTTCGCCGCGGAAGTGACACGTGTGGCGCGTGAAGTCGGATCGGAAGGGCGGTTGGGAGGTCAGGCAAACGTCCCCGGTGTCGCTGGAACGTGGAAAGATCTCACCGACTCGGTAAATGCAATGGCGGGCAACCTGACGGCCCAGGTGCGAAACATCGCGGAAGTCACCACGGCTGTGGCTCGCGGTGACTTGTCACGAAAAATCACGGTGGACGTTAAAGGCGAGATTCTCGAACTCAAGAACACCATCAACACGATGGTCGACCAACTTAATGCTTTCGCGGCCGAGGTGACACGCGTGGCCCGCGAGGTCGGTACGGAAGGCAAACTGGGAGGCCAGGCGCAGGTGCCCGGTGTAGCCGGCACGTGGAAAGACCTCACAGATAACGTGAACGTTATGGCTGCCAACCTCACCGAGCAGGTGCGCGGAATCGTAAAAGTGGTGACCGCAGTTGCCAATGGCATGCTTACCCAGAAGTTGACGGTGAATGCGAAGGGTGAAGTCGCCGCGCTCGCAGAGACGATCAATAACATGACTGACACTTTGGCGACGTTCGCTGATCAGGTGACGACAGTGGCCCGCGAAGTCGGCGTGGAAGGACGCCTAGGTGGTCAGGCGAACGTGCCTGGTGCGGCTGGCACGTGGAAAGATCTGGTGGGCAACGTAAACCTCCTCGCGGACAATTTGACCAACCAGGTTCGCGCGATCGCTGAAGTGGCAACCGCTGTTACTAAGGGCGACCTTACGCGATCCATCCAAGTGGAAGCGAAGGGCGAAGTTGCAGAGTTGAAAGACAACATTAACACGATGATCAACAACCTGCGCCTGACGACGGAGCGCAATACAGAACAGGATTGGCTGAAGACCAACCTGGCGCGATTTACCGGAATGTTGCAAGGGCAGCGCGACCTGGGCACGGTAGGGCGGATGTTGCTGTCGGAACTGGCACCGCTGGTAAACGCGCAGCAGGGAGTGATTTACCAGATGGAGGCGGAAGATTCTGCTGGCATGGTGATGCTCTCCGCTTTCGCAGGGGACGGGCAGGATGGACACCTGCAGCGTCTGAAGATTGGCGAAGGGTTGATCGGTCAGTGTGCGCTTGAGAAGCGACGCATGCTGATCGGCGATTTGCCGGCGGATCGCACAATTGCGATTCGCTCGGGTCTGGTCGAAGCGGTGCCGCGAAACGTGATTGTCTTGCCGATTCTGTTTGAGGATCGGGTGAAAGCGGTGATCGAACTGGCTTCACTGAGCGCGTTTACCGCGTCTCACTTGTCATTCCTGGAGCAGCTCACTGCCAGCATCGGTATCGTGCTGAACAGCATTGAAGCGACGATGCAGACGGAAGGACTCCTTAAACAATCGCAGCAATTGGCTGCCGAACTACAAGCGCAGCAGAAAGAGTTGCAACAGACAAACGAACAGTTGGCACAAAAGGCACAGCAGTTAGCCGAGCAGAACGTCGAAGTCGAAAGAAAGAACCAGGAGATCGAGCAAGCTCGTCGCGCGCTTGAGGAAAAGGCCAAGGAACTGGCGCTCACTTCCAAATACAAATCGGAGTTCCTGGCCAACATGTCGCATGAGTTGCGAACGCCTTTAAACAGCATTCTTGTGCTAGGGCAGCAGCTCGCGGAAAACCCGGATAAGAACCTGAGCGGAAAGCAAGTCGAATTCGCGCGCACGATCCATGCGGCTGGAACCGACCTGCTCAACCTCATCAGCGACATTCTGGATCTTTCGAAAATCGAGTCCGGCACCGTGTCGGTGGAAGCTGAAGAGGTGTTCTTCGGCAGCCTCTTGGACGCGGTCGCGAGGCCGTTCCGTCACGAGGCGGAGAACAAGCGCCTGTCGTTTGATATCCACACCGACCCGCACCTGGCAAGGAGCATTGTTACTGACTCGAAGCGTTTGCAGCAGGTGTTGAAGAACCTGCTTTCGAATGCGTTCAAGTTCACCGAGCAGGGAGGGGTACGGCTATCCGTCTCGCCGGCTATGAGCGCATGGAGCGACGAGCATCCGATTCTCTCGAAAGCCGCTTCAGTCGTGGCATTCGAAGTCACAGATACGGGAATCGGGATTCACGCAGACAAACAACGCATCATCTTTGAAGCATTTCAGCAGGCAGATGCAGGCACTAGCCGGAAATACGGAGGCACAGGCTTGGGCCTGGCGATCAGCCGCGAGCTGGCGAACTTGCTGGGTGGCGAGATCCAGTTGCGCAGTACGCCGGGAAAAGGCAGCACGTTCACGCTGTACTTGCCGCAAACGTATGTCGGTCCGGCGGCCAGCACGGTTGTGCCGGGCGACGGAAAAGCCTCCGCAGTTCCTTTGAAGTTAGCAGCGGTTAAGGTGACCGAAATCCCGGTCCAGGATATTGCGGATGACCGGGAGAATCTGAAACCGGATGATGTTGTGTTGATGATCGTGGAAGACGATCCGCACTACGCGCGGGTGCTGTGTGATCTCGCACGCGATAAGGGATTTAAGGTTCTCGTGGCAATGCGAGGCACTGACGCACTGGCCTTGGCGAAGGAATACCATCCTGCGGCAGTTTCTCTCGACGTCTTTTTGCCTGACATGCTGGGATGGACAGTACTCAATCACCTGAAGCAGGACCCGTCCACGCGTCATATTCCCGTGCAGATGCTGACCCTCGATGAGGACCGACATCACGGGCTGGCACGGGGCGCTTTTGCCTTCATCACCAAACCGACGACGACAGAAGGCCTGGAGCAAGCGTTTTCGCGCATGAAAGAGTACGCTTCGCCGAGGCGCAAACAGTTGCTGATTGTGGAAGATAATCCGGCGGAACAGATGAGCATCCGCGAACTGCTGGGACACGACGACATCGACGTTCACACTGTTGGAAATGGCGTGGAAGCATTGGATCGCATTCAGACCGAAAAGTTCGATTGCGTGGTGCTCGACTTACGACTACCGGACATGTCGGGGTTCGATGTCCTCGAGCGTCTGCGCGAGATGCCGGATTCCAATGATGTGCCAGTAGTCGTCTTCACGGGCAAGGAACTGTCGCCCGATGAAGACGCTCGCTTGCATACTTTGGCCCGGAGCGTAGTCGTGAAGGGCGTGGAATCTCCAGAACGGTTGCTCGATGAAACTGCGCTGTTCCTGCACCGGATAGTCTCTGATCTGCCAGTCGAAAAGCAAAAAATGCTTGACCGGCTACACCGATCGGACGAGGCCTTGGTGGGCCGAAAGGTGCTGGTGGTCGACGATGATGTGCGTAACATCTTCGCATTGAGCAGCGTGTTGGAACGTCGCGGAATGACTGTGCTAACCGCCGGAACGGGGCGGGAAGCCATTGCAACATTGGAATCTACTCCCGACCTGGCCATCGTGCTGATGGACATCATGATGCCGGAAATGGACGGATACGAAACTATGCAGGTCATCCGCCAGAACCCTGCGTTTCGCCGTTTGCCCATCATTGCTCTTACGGCAAAAGCCATGAAGGGCGACAGAGAGAAATGTCTTGAAGCAGGCGCGTCAGAATATTTGGCGAAGCCGGTAAATACCGAACAATTGCTTTCGGCGCTTCGTATGTGGCTGCACAGGTAACAGAGACTTGTAAGTCAGATCGACGGGAACATGAATACTCACGAACCGGTAAACATTTTGATGGTGGATGATCAGCCGGGAAAGCTTCTCAGCTACGAAGCCATTCTGAGCCCGCTCGGTGAAACTCTCATGAAGGCAAATTCGGGGAGGGAAGCGCTGGAACATTTGCTTAAGACTGAGGTTGCGGTTGTGCTGATGGATGTCAGCATGCCTGACATCGATGGGTTCCAATTGGCAGACATGATTCGCGAGCATCCGCGATTTCAAAAGACGGCCATTATCTTCATTTCCGCCGTGCATCTGACGGATGTCGATCGGATGAAGGGGTACGAACGCGGGGCCGTGGACTACATTTCGGTTCCTGTGATTCCAGAGTTGTTGCGGGCCAAGGTCAGCGTCTTTGCCGAACTCTATCGCAAGAGCGAACAACTGGAGAGGCTGAACCGGGAATTGGAGCAAAGGGTAGCGGCGC
>JAFAGX010000544.1 GCA_019237515.1 Acidobacteriaceae bacterium | reverse complement strand
ATGGACGCAACACCATCGAAGAAATGGCCGAAGCGGCGCGGGGACGTGGCTACAAATACATGGCGATTACGGACCACTCCAAGAATCTGGCTTTCGCTAACGGCCTTGACGATAAGCGGGCGGTTGAGCACATCCAGCGGATTCGGGCAGCGGACGGGCACTTCGAGGACATTAAGATATTTGCCGGGGTTGAGGTCGATATTCTGGCAGATGGATCGCTGGATTTGAGCGACTCGGTGCTCGAGCAAATGGATCTGGTAATTGCCAGCGTGCATTCGCACTTTAACCAAAGCCCGACTGAAATGACCGACCGGCTACTCAAGGCAATAGCGAATCCAAATACATCAATGATTGGCCACCCGACGGGGCGAATCCTTCTGCGGAGGGACGCGTATCAGTTCGATATTGATGCGGTGTTGAAGGCTGCCGCCCAGAATAAGGTTGCGATGGAGCTGAACGCGTATCCGGACCGGCTGGATCTGTGTGACCGCCACTTACGACTGGCGAAGCAGTATGGAGTGAAGATCGTTATCAACACGGACTCGCACCATACCTCGCATCTGGAAAAGATCCGTTTCGGCGTTTTGCAGGCGCGGCGGGCATGGCTTGCCAAAGAAGACGTGCTGAATACGCTGCCAGCGCAGAAGTTTGCCCGGGCGATGAAACATCAATGGGGATAGCGAGTCGGTGCTTTATCCCACGGATCGCGCGAATGTGGCGGAAGCGAGTGGGAGTCGAACCCACCATCGCCATCAGAGATAACGATCGGCGGTTTTGAAGACCGCGAGAGTCACCGGACCCCTTGCGCTTCCGAAAGTGATTCTAAAGCAAGTGTGGGTCAGCGACAGAAGGCAGACGGCGAACTCGGCAACATGCGGTCCATGAGGCGTCGTGAACGACAGGAAGTTGACCGTCAAACAGCGCGCGGCAGGGGGAATCGCAAAAGAGCAGGATCTCAAAGCAAAAAGCTACCGGCTGGCTTTGTAAAATTTTTGTCACATTTAAGAACAAGTTGTGCTATGTTGCGCCGGATGCCCTCCCATACGGCCGTTACCACATTCGGCACAATCCCCCGATTTTTGCCAGATGGTAGCGGCCGTCCCGTAAAATACCAGCACGAGCAAGAGGCATTTGCTCATCCATCATTTTCCTTCTCTTAACTATGACCCAAATGGGAGTTGTGCAACGTTATCAGTCTCTGTTGCAGGTGAATAAGATTGCGCTGACAAAACCGACAACTGAGGGCGTTTTTACGGGCATGTGTCGAGTGTTGCGGAAGTTGGTCCCCTATGACCGTGCGGGCTTGAGTGTCTATGATCCCGAGCATGACAGTTTAAGAATCGTCTACCTTTATGGCCGGCACGAAAACAGCATGTTTCATGTGGGTTATCTGATCAATCGCAAGACCTCTCAGAGCGGCTGGGTATTTGAAAACAAAACAACGATGGTGCGCTGTAACCTGGCCACCGAACCCAGGTTTCCGCGCGACCAGGATATCGTCGCGGAGGGCTATCATTCCTTCTGTTCAGTCCCGCTAGTGGTGCGAGGAAATAGCATTGGCGTAGTTTCCTTATTAGGCAGAAGAAAGCATTCTTTGTCGAGGATGCATGCAAACGTTTTGGAAGAGCTGTCCAACCAGATCGCGCTGGCTATCAGTTCCATGAATCCGCGTTGCCCTAGCCACGCTCATACCCGCCTCGTTTGTCCCCGGTGCATTGGCGCGGCTGGAGGGAAGTCAACTGTCTCGAAGCATCGCCAAGACTTGTCGGTTTGGGGCAAAAGGGGAGGACGCGGACGCAAGGGCCAGATTTCTCTTGAATAACCGCTTTTGTTTTGGTAAGAATGTGCGCCGTGTCGCGAGCACGTGATCGCGCGCGCTGTCCCATCCACAAAGACACCGAACTGATTTGCCCCCGTTGCATTGGCAGTCGTGGCGGCAAAGCGACCATCAGAAAACATCGAAAGAAACTGTCGCGCTGGGGCAAGTCCGGCGGCCGCCCTCGTGGGAAATAGTTTACGCCGGTGATCTTCAGCGCATCCTAATCGCGACAAGAATCAGATCCATCGATGGGCCACTCAGATCTATTGAAGCCCTAACCTCGGCGCATTCTGGGTAATTGCGACCGCGAAAGATTTAGTTAATCGGTCAATACTATCGTGATACGATATAAAATAGTCTTTATACGATATAATTCCGTGAAATGAAACGATCTCTCAGTGTGCCGGATTATCAATCACTGGCGGAATTGCGGTACCAGATACGGCGTTTTCTGCATTTCAGCGAGCAGGTGGTGCGCGGCGCCGGACTGGAGCCACGGCAACATCAATTGCTTTTGGCGGTAAAAGGATTGCCGCCTGGAGTACGTCCGCGAATCGCCGAATTGGCGGAACGCCTCCAGATCCAGCATCACAGTGCAGTTGAACTCACCAACCGGCTGGCCGCTGGGGGTTACATCCGGCGGCAGCGCGGCGGAAACGATCGTCGCGAAGTGCTGCTCACCCTGACTCCTAAAGGGGAAAAGGTGTTGCAGGAGATGGCTTTACACCATTGGGAGGAGCTGCGCAGTGCGGGCCCTGCGCTGACAGCGGCGCTCTCTCGCGTTGTCCGCCGGATTTCATCTAACAAGGGAAAGTAGGGATCTTGACAGCTGCAGATACAGCGCGCATCGCGCGCTCCGCACCGCGAGAGCGCCTGGTAGTGATCTCAATGTTGGGCATCTTGATTGGTGCGGCTGGAGGTCTGGTTGCCGAAGGTTTGCTACGTGCGATCAATTTCCTTACGGACCTTTTCTTTTTCGGCAAGCCCAGCAGCGCATATCTTCCTCCGAATTTGGCAACGCATCACTGGTGGATGGTGCTGCTTCCCGCGGCCGGCGGCCTGGGCGTCGGACTGCTGGTGCAATACTTTTCTCCGGAGATCAAAGGGGATGGTATTCCGGAAGCGATGGCGGTGGTGCTCACGCGCGGAAGTATTGTGAAGCCGCGGGTAAGCTTCTTTAAGCCATTGAGCGCAGCGATTACCGTCGGTACGGGTGGGCCGTTTGGAGCAGAAGGGCCCATTATTCAGACGGGAGCTGCCCTCGGGTCAATTTTTGGTCAACTGCTTCCTACCTCTCCGGCTGAGCGTCGAACCCTGTTAGCATGCGGAGCCGCGGCCGGCTTAGCTGGGGTCTTCAAGACTCCATTTGCCGGCACGATGATGGCGATCGAACTCCTTGTCTTCGAGTTTCGGGCGCGCTCGTTTATTCCGATTGCCTTGGCTTCGGCTACGGGCGCCATGGTGGCTATGGGATTTCGCGGGGGCCAGCCTGTCTTTCCGCTTGAGACCAACTATCACTTTCATGCGCCGGAGCTGCCGTTCTTTGTGATTTTAGGTATTGCTTGTGCGGGTCTAGCGTGGCTGATGACTCGGACGCTCTATCTGTGCGAAGAGTTTTTCGAAGAGCTCAAAATCTGGTTCCCGTTGATTCCTGCGCTGGGCGGGTTGATTGTAGGGGCAATTGCGATTTTTTATCCACAGGTGCTGGGGACCGGCTATGCCGTGATTGCGGACATTCTGGCTCATCCGAAGCCTTTACACACATTGGTTGGGATTGGATTGGCAAAGTTGCTCGCGTTTTCAGCCGCGTTAGGTTCGGGTGCATCCGGGGGAACGTTTGCACCGGCATTGATGATCGGCGGGAGCCTGGGTGCGGCTTTTGGGGAACTGGTGCATTTCATTGTGCCCGGCGCGTCTGGAGTGGGTGTTTACGGCATGGTAGCGACCGCGGCCCTGTTTGGAAGCGTGTATCGAGCTACGCCGAGCGCGATCCTGTTCATGCTGGAAGTCACGGGAGCTTACAACGCTTTTTTGCCGGTTTTTCTTGTCGCGGTCGTTTCTGATCTCGCGGTGCACTACTTTATGAAGACCACGATCAACACAGAGCGACTGGTGAGACGTGGCACTTTGGTTCCCGATGCTTATACCGTCGACCCGATGCGACTGTTACGCGTACGCGAAGTGATGAGCGCGAAACTAGATACCGTTTCTGCGGATGAACAGGTGAAGAACTTTCGCTCTGAGGTCATGGAGCACGATTTTATTCCGATCGTTGATCAAGGCGCCAAGCTGCTCGGTGTGCTGCGGCGGAATGTGCTGCTCACCGCAAGTCCCGAGGCGACTGCTGCGTCGCTCGCGGATGGCAATTACTCCATCGTGTACGCGGACGAAGTCGTTCACGATGTAGCGCTGCGCTTCGTTCAAGAGGGACTCGAACATTCGCCGGTGCTGGACCGCAAGACTGGCGAACTGGCAGGCATATTGACCGCTTTCGACCTGCTCAAGGCCAAAGACTGGGAACACATGCAGGAACTGCAGGAGCCTGCGAGTTTGTGGGCAGGACGTCTGGGGAGGGCAGCTGAGCGACCTGCAGCTGATCCCGGGCCAGCGAAGGACAGAACGGGAGTGATATGACGTTTACCGTGAGGTGGAAGTCGTGCTGGCTTGTGCGGTTTTGATCAGCGGCTTGAGTGCTCGCACCGAAACGCCAAGCGTGCCGCCCGAAAAACCATCGAGATATGCAGCATTAATTCCAATTACTTCGCCCTGAGAATCGAAAACCGGCCCACCACTCGCGCCATGGGCAGTGGGCGCGTCGTAGATTAATTTGTCCCCGACGACATCGCCTAAGTGGCCGCAAGTGGCCGAGGGACGAATCAGTGAGAGTGCGGCCAGTTCGCTGGCAGCCCCTTGATCATCGCGCCGGTAGGCAAGCCTTTCGTAAATGGCTGGCGGAGATTTGGCCACCATGCCCAGCACGCCCATCGGATAGCCAACTACCGAGACTAGCTCTCCGGGGTTGGGTGGGTTCTCAGCCAACGGTAATGGACGGAGTTGACGCACAGCTTGCGAATCGTCGATGTGCAAAACTGCGAGATCTCCGTCCGCCGACAGTGCTGCGGCGGTGACGTTTATTGGTTGAGCGGAGCCGGGGAAGTACGCGAGAAGTTTTTCCAAGCGCGGCTTGGCGCCTTTGTGGATCAGGACGGCGGAGTCGGGATCTTGAAACCATGGCTCCGCGACGTGCCGATTGGTCGCCAAAAGGCCGTTAGCCACTACAAATCCGCTGCCGGAAATCCGTGCCCGCAGTTCCGGCGCGCGTCCATCGAATCCAACCTGATAAATGCCGAAAATGAAGCAGATCGAGTCGCGATAACGATTCAGCACCAATGCAGGCATCGTCTCCTCCTGCTTTAGCTGCTGGACCTCGTATCGCAAGCTTTGCACTTCGGTTTCGAGGTCATTCGACGTATGGCGAGGGTAGTAATGTGCGACTAGTGCAACGGTGACCAGCACGAACACTCCCAGCACCGCTTGCAGTGCACCTTGCCAAGCATCGCAGACCGGCTCTTCGTGAACCCGCGCTTCGCTCATAAGAATGTTTTGTGGAGTACTGAGGGAGGGCTTTTTCGGCCAGGCGATCTTTTCAGCGTTTATGGTCGCGCGCGGGTGGGGAGTTTCCTAGGGTACGGAAGGTCGAGCTTGGCCCACCTGGCGAATACGTGCCTTTCGTTCGCCGAAATGGCTCGAAAGTGCTATTGGATTCTAGCAATTGCGGGGACGGCATCGAAAAAAAATGGCAAAAACCGC
>JAFAGX010000526.1 GCA_019237515.1 Acidobacteriaceae bacterium | reverse complement strand
GATATCTTGCAGATCATTGCGGAGGCCGCACGATGACAACCGACCTCGTCAATGGGCTGCTCAATCCGGTTGAGCCATTTCTGCGCAGCGACCGCATGCCGCACATCTGGTGCCCCGGATGCGGCATCGGCACCACCGTGAATTGTTTCGCCCGTGCGCTGATCGAATCGAAAATCGATCTACAATCTCTGGCATTAGTCTCCGGCATCGGCTGCACCGGGCGCGTTGCCGGCTACGTAAAGCTCGACTCTTTTCACACCACGCATGGGCGCGCAATTCCATTTGCAACAGGCTTGAAACTGGCGAATCCCAAACTGAATGTCGTCGTCTACTCGGGCGATGGCGATCTTTCGGCGATCGGCGGCAATCATCTCATTCACGCGGCGCGGCGCAACATCGATTTGAAAATTATCTGCGTGAACAATCTGACTTACGCCATGACTGGCGGCCAGACGGCGCCGACCACCCCCGAGCACTCGGTCACAGCAACCAATCCTTACGGAGTCTTTGAGCCTTCCTTCAATTTGCCACACCTGATGGATGCCGCCGGAGCCGTCTATGTCGCCCGCTGGACCACCTATCACGTCCGGCAACTCGCAAGGGCCATGGAAGAAGCATTCCAGAAAAAAGGTTTTTCGTTCATTGAGATCATTTCACCATGCCCCACGCTTTACCAGCGACGCAACAAGCTCGGCGATGGACTCGAAACCATGAAGTACTACAAAGAGAAAAGCAAGGTTCGCCACGGCGCGCCCACAAGCGAAGTCGGGCTGAGCATGACTGGCGAGATCGTTGTCGGCAAGTTTGTCGATCGTGACCGCCCCGATTACCAGAGCATGATGCGGGCACAGTACAAGGAAGCGCTAGGCGAGAGATATGTGGAAATGGGTAATGGATTGGTCTGATAAGGAAGCGAGCCGAACGCGCGATTGTTGCGTCGCAGAGAACGCGACGCTTCGCGCGGCTCGCCCAGATCCCTCGCGGCGCAAAATCGGCTTGCTCGGGCTGACAACTGGATTGATGGAGCTCCCATGCAGCTAACCGAAATTCGCATCGCCGGATTCGGCGGACAGGGCGTGATCCTCTCCGCCGTCATTCTGGGCAAAGCCGCTTCGATTTATCAGAATGCCTACGCCACCATGACGCAGAACTTTGGCCCCGAAGCCCGCGGCGGCGCCTGCAGCGCACAACTAATCGTTTCTGACTCACCGGTGCTCTATCCCTATGTCACCAGCCCGGACGTTCTGGTCGTCATGTCGCAGGAAGCTTATTCGCGCTTTGTGCCCGAATTGAAGGAAGGTGGCATCTTGATCGTCGAGCAGGATCTCGTGCGCGTCGATCATCTCCGCGGAGATCACAAAGTATACAGCGTCCCTGCAACTCGCTTCGCCGAAGATCTCGGTAAACGAATGGTGCTGAATTCCGTCATGGTGGGATTCTTCACTGCCGTCACGCATGTGCTCGAACCGGACGCGGTTCGCAAAGCCGTCGCCGATTCCGTTCCCGCCGCGTTTCGCGAAATCAATCTCAAAGCTTTTGAGAAAGGATTTGACTACGGCATGACTGCCCACGCCGGCACTCCCGCTTCCCTCGAAATGGACCCGCACCTGATTTATTCGGAAGATTGAGCGGAATCGCCTAGAGTTTTTCACCTGTCGCAGTGTGCCCTGCCAACAAGAACGTTTTCGGATATTTCCCTTCACCGCAAAGCTTGAACGACCCAAAATCTTTGTACCACGGTCCTTCGGGAACATCGGGTTTCGATTCGATCCACACCCGGAGCTGGTTCAGATGATCGAGGCTGATATTGCGATCACGCATGCGATCAACGAGGTGGTCACGGATGCCGGCGGGAAGCCTGGACCACGTCTCGATCTGCGGCATTATTCACCGAAAACGAAGCGACCGAGCTTGTCTCCCAGGCGCTTTACCTCTTCCGGGTCTTTTGAAGCACGGAAGCGTTCTGCCAGTTGAAAGAACTCATTTTCCTTTCTCTTTTGCGCTTCGATCCCCTCCTCAATCAGTTCGACCAAGACGCGGTTGTCACTGAGGCGCCGTCGTTTGGCCATGCTGTCCACCTGTTTGGCTACTTGCGCCGGAAGCGTAACACTTCGACGAACATGCTTGGATGCTGGCATAGCACCAGTATACACCATTATGGTGCATACTAGCGAAACACAGAAATCCCCGAGTCGACGATGGACTTGAAGTCGCGAATTGGGAATGCTAGCGGTCGCATCATCGGAGCACACCATCCCTGGCGGGCCTTGTGCCATAGCTCAAAAAGGGTCACGGCTCGCGCCGCGACCCCCTCTGAGTCGCACGGTTGTTTACTACTGCGGGATGGATTTGTCCAGCAGCTTTCGCGACACTATGAAACAGCAGGTCCCTCCACTCCGCTGCGCTTCGGTCGGGATGACAACGGAGGGGAGGCGTCGCCGTCTCCCAAATGGGGAATTTTCTCATTGTGATGCATCTCGGGGATGCGTTCGAAAAATCTTGTCAAGTGCCCAGCGGCGGCAGATTTCGCGCAAGTTCCTGATTTCAGCGGAGAAATAAAGTTCGGAATCGTGTCATAAGACCCTAGTCGAATTTGCTATTCTGAAAATAGAGAGAGAAAACAAAGGCGCGGCTTACGGGCTGCGCCTTTTGTGTTTGGAACTGCAGATTCCTCGTCGCTGCGCTCCTCGGAATGACAATTGGGGAGGGCCGAGGGGCACGAGAGAAAGGTACATAGATCCTTTCTCAGGAGTCGCCTGCGAGCAGGCGATTCCTCATCGTCAGGATGACAACATAAGGAGAGAGTCAGGCGTAGAGAAATCTGCGCCTTTTTTTGGCTGTGAAAAAAGAAAAGCGAAAAGCATGTTTAGGGAGATCAGAAAAGGGCAAACACAAGACGCCCAAGCGCAAGGGGGAAGTTGCCGAGGCAGCCTTTCTCAGTAAAGCGACCGAACTAGGATTC
>JAFAGX010000510.1 GCA_019237515.1 Acidobacteriaceae bacterium | reverse complement strand
TTTACCGTGAACTCGGTGATATCTAGTTCGCCGGCAACTTGCTTATTGAGCAAGTCCGAGACCACGAGGTGCATAACCTGTTGCTCGCGTGGACTCAGTGAGTCATAGCGTTCTCGGATCGCGCGCATGTCTCCGTGTTGCTGGCGGATGTCGCGGTCACGCTGTACCGCTTCCATGATGGCGTGAAGAAGCTGCTCATCATCGAACGGCTTGGTCAGAAACTCGATTGCGCCAGCTTTCATCGCTTGCACGGAGGCCGGGATATCACCATGGCCGGTAATGAAAACCACGGGTATTTCCAGCTTTGCGTCGATCATCCACTTCTGCAGATCGAGCCCGCTGAGATCCGGCAATTGTAAGTCCAACAACACGCAACTCGGCGCATTCACCCGCGGACGAGCCAGGAATTCACCTGCCGAAGCAAACGCCTCGACCATCCATCCGGCAGAGCGAAGCAAGCTGCCCACACCTTCACGGATGGAAGGGTCATCGTCCACAATCGCGACAATTGCCATCAGGTTCCCTCAACACAGATTCCTTCCTTGCAGAGCGGAACAGTGAAGCCGACCGTTGCTCCTGGCCCGTTGTTGGCCGCAGCCCACAAGCGGCCCCCGTGAGCCTGAATAATGGAACGGCTGATCGAAAGTCCCATGCCCATGCCCCCAGACTTTGTGCTGAAGAACGGGTCGAAGATATGTTCCAATGTATTCGCGTCTAGTCCTATCCCGGTGTCCTGAACGGTCACGCGCGCCTGGCCCATTTCATCGGTGGAAGTGGTAATAATCAACCGCTTCGACGCCGTGCTGCTCATAGCATCCATCGCATTTATCACAATGTTCAGCACTACTTGTTGCAACTGCACGCGATCGCCGAGAACGGGATCCAGGCCCGCCGCAAATTCTGTTCCGATGGCCACGCCCCTTTTCTTTGCCTCATCCGCAACCAGGGCGACGACTTCGCCGACAATTTCGTTGAGGTTTAGCTTTGCCTTTTCGG
The DNA here is from genome assembly GCA_019237515.1 of Acidobacteriaceae bacterium. The sequence goes on along the minus strand of JAFAGX010000510.1, from coordinate 1,810 downwards.
GCGGTGCTTTCTTTGCAAGCGCCCGGACACGGGCGATAATCTCGCCGGCCCTTTTTCCATCGCGAACGATGCGCTGAGCAGCAGCCTGCGCCTCTTCCAAATTGGCCGGTTTTGCCGCCAGCCAACGCAAGCAGGCACTTCCGTTGCTGACGACACCGGAGAGAGGTTGGTTGATTTCGTGGGCGATCGAGGCTGTCATTTCACCCATCATCGTTACGCGATTTACGTGGCCGAGTGTCGTCTCGAGTTGGCGCAGTTTCTCCCTCTCTTCTTCGGCACGCTTGCGGTCTTCGATATCCGTCGCGACTCCGTACCACCTCAGAATATGGCCGCGCTCGTCCCGCAGCGGCAGGGCGCGCGTCAGAAACCAGCGATATTCCCCATCTGTGCGGCGAAATTGTATTTCATCGTCTAACGGTTCTCCAGTTTTTAGCGAGGCTTCCCATTTACGAACAAGCCGCTCGCGATGGTCTGGATGAACGGCAGTGAGCCATCCTCTACCCGCCGCCTGCTCTCTGTTCAAACCCGTGTACTCCATCCACTGCCTGTTGACAAACGTTCGGAAACCATCAGGCTGCGCGTTGTAAGCCAACGCCGGGATTGTTTCAACCACATCGCGAAGTTCTCTTTCGCTCCGGCGTAGAGCTTCCTGGCTTTCCCTTAAGCCGTCGTACAGCTCACTGAGCTGTCGAGTAGCGTAATTGAATCCCCTTCCCAGCGCCGTTAGCTCGTCAGCGCCGGCAAGCTTGACTTTGTGCTGAAATTCACCTCGCGCCAAGGCCTCGGCTGCCGTGTACAGTTCCGAAAGTGGTCCTGTGATGCTTCGAGTCACGTGCAATCCGAGTAGAACGGCAAGCAGCATGGTGAGGATAAGCATGGCTGGCTGAACTATAAAGACCTGCCGGGTCGCCTGTTCGGAACTGCTGAGGGCCTCCGCCCGCTGCTGCGTCACTTGACCCTCGACTCTCTCGACGACGAAAGAACTCAAATCGACGAGACCTTGCACGTGGTCCGTTAAGCGGCTTCGTACGGCCGGCCAATCATTCACGGCCGCAAGGCCCATGGCCGCGTCGATTTGCCGTGATACAGTCACGCGCAACGTCTGCAACGTGCTGATGATCAAAGGATCGCGCTTCATGCCAACCGACTCGTTAAACAGTTGCTGAGCATGTTCGATATCCTTGAGGAACGTCTGCCGGAGTAGGGTCGCCCGACGGGCAAAATCCGGCCCGTCACTCGTGTCCGCAACCGCCAGTAACTTGTAGTTCAGCCTGTCCAGATCAAGGTGGACGAGCATCGCCGCAAGCGAGATTTGATCGGCTTGATTTAGCGCCTGTTCCGACACGGCGATGACATGAAACTGCCAAAGAGCCGCAGCCTTCGACGCTACCATTAAAAGGACCATTGCGACGAAACACGCCGTTAAGCGTGTTCCAATCGTGAACTGACGAGCGTGAAACCGGTCGCGAGCCGGGATGGCGTTAGATGCCGTCGATTCGGTTATCGTGTTCGTGGCCATATATAGGCTCCCGAAGATTCATTGCGGGTTTCAGCGGCCGGTCGTGGTTTGAGGCCGGTCATCCGGCATAGTGCCGTCTCCAATTCGGTTGCCGCTACTTCGGGCGTCTTTTCGTGAGTAAGCACAGCGTGCACCGCCTCAAAATAGGCGCGCGAAATGTCGGGATAGAGTCTGCCGGTCTGAGCGGAGGGACGGAAAACCAGCCCTCGTAGATAGACTTGCAGAACCTCTCGGAAAAATGGGTTCGCCTGCAGAACGGAGCCGCTGGTGTACAACTCCGGTATGGTCACT
>JAFAGX010000370.1 GCA_019237515.1 Acidobacteriaceae bacterium | reverse complement strand
ATCATTTTTCGGCAATAAAACGCTTCAGCATATTTTTCTTCCGCGCAAGACTCCACTCCCCGCAGGCGCAACAGGGCTTGCAGCGTGTCTTCGGTAAGCCAGTGTTTCACGGTTTGGGTTTTGTAGACCTTGAGAATGTGTTGAATCTTCTTGCGGCAGATGGTTTCGCTCAACTGGCTAAAAAAATTAGGCTGCCCAAGATCCCCGTCGTATTTCGGAATTTCGTATTCCAGAATGAAGTGCCGCCTGAAAGTGTTCCATGTAAGGTCGCAAACCAGGCGATGATCTTGATGCAGGTCGTGGCGATAATGAGTCAACACAACATCGGGTGAGATGCGTTGTTTGAGGCTTTCAAAGTACTGCTTGATTGCCGCGCCGTCATACGGGAAAAATCCATCGCGGAAACTTTCGACGGCAACGGTCATCTTGCGCGCCCCTTGCAGGAATAGCTCTGCGCCTTTTAGCGCTTCCTTCTTGCGTTTCTGATCGGAACTCAGGACGACCCAAAAAATTTCAAGGTTTCGGTTTTCTTCCAGCCAACGGAGAATTGTGCCTCCACAGCCGATTTCAATATCGTCGGCGTGAGCACCGAGGCAGAGAATCTTGCGAGCGGAAGTTGCGCGATCTGAAAAGTTCAGCTGGAGCACGAGGCTTATCTGGTCCGCAAGGGATCTTACGCCAGGACGGGCTCGCGCCAGCGTAGCGATTCATCCAGACGCCCACTCTTGAGCAACTGCTGGAGATGCGAAATACGCATGTACCGCGGTCCTTCGAACTCTTCCAAACGCAACCCCTGTCGCTGAATGGCCTGGTAGACCTCGATCGCACCCTTGCGCGCATTCCATTGCGGTTTGAATTCCGGAAGGATTCGATGAATCTTTCCGAAGTCGACGCGATAACACCGAGTATCCGGACCGCCATCCTTGGCATACTCAATATGACATCCCGGCACGACTTCGCTCACGATTTCTGCGAGACCGCGAATCTGGTAATTCTCCTCATTCAGCCCTACATTGAATGCCTGGCAGTGGACCGTCTCCCTGGGCGCATTCAGGACCGCGATAAACGCGCGGGAAATGTCTTCGATGTGGACAATTGGACGCCACGGGGTACCGTCGCTCTTGATGTAAATGCGCCCGGTAGTGAAGGCCCACGCGACTAAGTTGTTAATCACCAGGTCGAAGCGCAACCGAGGAGATACTCCATATGCGGTAGCGTTACGCAGGAAGGTGGGACTGAAGGTCGAATCGGCGAGCTTGGCGACGTCCTGCTCGACAAGAACTTTGGAATGGCCGTAAGGAGTGACTGGGTGGAATTCCGCTTCCTCCGTCAGGAGGTCGTCTGCGCTGGCCGCCCCGTATGTGCTGCAAGAAGAAGAGAACAGAAAACGGGAAACGCCAACCTGCTTTGCCAATTTCGCCAGGCGCACCGAAGCGAGGTGATTGATTTCGTAGGTGAGCCCTGGATTGAGATTGCCCAGAGGATCGTTGGAGAGACCCGCAAGATGGATAATCGCATCAAATCCCTCCAGGTCTGAAGCTTCTACATCGCGAATGTCCATTTTCTTGCTAGGAATCGAAACCAGCGGGTCGCTAAACGCGGAGTGCTCGAACCAATCGCTGTCCAGACCAACAACCGTGTGCCCCTCTCGTACGAGCATGGGCACCATGACCGCGCCTATGTAGCCTTTATCGCCAGTAACCAGAACACGCATTTATTAAGCTCCCGGTGCTACTTGAATTAATGTGCTTCACTCGGACGGGGTTGCATCCTGAGCAAGCGTTTGACGAAGCGTTTGGAAACGTAAAGCAGATCGCCCCACAGTCTTCGACGATTGTCCTTCACCCATCGCAGCATTTCTCCGTAACAGGCAAGCCGCTCAGCAAACGACAGCGGCGCATTACGGATACAACGCAAATATTCGAAAAATTCGGCGAAGTGAGGAAGAATGAGTTTGCCGTATTGGTGCGGCTCCAAATAAAGTGGCAATCGATCAAACCTCGTGGGATAGACATTAAGGGTTCGCACCGGGTGTTCGCGATGCAAGAACAAATAATCGGGAACCCGATAATACTTCCCATAAAGGCTAATCTCAGCCAGCATAATGCGGTCACCGTCGGGGAGAGGAGCATGAATGCAAGTTTTCTTCAGCACATCCGCTCTTGTCAGTCCGAACAGGGTTTCGCAATTGTGATCCATGCGAATCATCTGGCGAAAGCGTTTGTGGGGATGCGGAGAGTCGGCGTCGAGAAATTGCTCCTTCTTGTACAAAGCATTCCCCTGAGTGTCGATCTCGATCGCCTTGGGATAACACAGGACGACATCGGGATGAGCATCGAGGGCAGCGACACACGCTTCCAGAAAGGTCGGCGCTAGCTTGTCATCATGCGCCAGGAACATGAAATACTTCCCGGATGAAAATCCCACGGTCCGCTTGAAATTCCGCGTGACCCCAAGATTCACTTCGCTGCGATGATGATGAATGCGCGGATCCTTGGCCGCATAATCCTGACAGATTTTCTGCGTGCCATCGGTGGATCCGTTGTCAGCGATGACGATTTCGAAATCCTGAAAGGTTTGTGTGAGCACCGAGTCCAGTGTCTCGGCTAGATAGTTATCGCCGTTATACACCGGGATTCCGACAGTTACCGTGGGCTTATTACCATTCATATTCATAGTTTCACGTGTATGAGATTCAGGCAGAGGTTTTCAGAGACGAGGGATCTGGGAGAGAGTTAGCGGACAATCTTATTTCAGCCGATTCCCGAGAATAGGTATGCAGGCCAACTTTTTCGGAAACATTTTCACCGGATGCGCTCGCACCGTTTTGTCGCTTCCATAATTCCCAGGGAGCAATATTCTTGCTGTGTAAATCGTCGAGCTCTTGTTTCTCTTTAAATGTATCCATGCTTTTCCAGAAGCCCTCGTAAGGATATCCCACAAGTTTTTTCTCCTGGATAAGCCGGCGAAATGGTTCCTGAACGAGTTCCTCGCCATCTTTGATGTAGTCAAAGATGGAACGCTTGAAAACGAAGCATCCCCCGTTGATCAGAATATCCGACTGTCCCATGGTCTTGATTTCCTGGACCAG
>JAFAGX010000206.1 GCA_019237515.1 Acidobacteriaceae bacterium | reverse complement strand
CGGCGTCCTGCGTAACGCTCGCGCGGGAATTCTCGGAGCAATCATCCTGGGCCTCGGTCGCGCGCTCGGTGAGACGATGGCCGTCACTATGGTCATCGGCAATCGTCCGGAGATCGTCCGCTCACATTTCGCCCCCGGATATACCATGGCCAGCGTGATCGCCAACGAGTTTAGTGAAGCCACTGGAAATACCTATCTAAGCGCGCTCATTGAGATTGGCTTGGCGTTGTTTTTGCTCACGATCATCGTGAATATTCTGGCCCAGTTCCTGGTTTGGTCGGTTACACGCGGCACCCCGGCGAGGGGAAATGCCTGAACCCTCTAACCTCGGGTTGCCGAGCCTCAGCATTTGGCGGCGAGGTAAAAATGTGGCTGCGACATTCGGCGCGGCTGCAGCAGTTCTTTTAGTGCTGCTCCCCTTGATCGCGATTTTCGGATACCTGGTTTACAAGGGAATTGGTTCTCTCAACTGGGACTTTCTCACGCAGATTCCGAAACCAGTTGGCGAACCGGGGGGCGGCATGGCCAATGCCATCGCCGGCACGTGTCTAATCCTGCTGATTGCCAGCTGCATCGGCGTCCCCATCGGAATTGGCGCCGGAATCTACCTTGCTGAATACGGACGCAACCGCTTCGGGGATTTGGTTCGCTTTACCGCTGACGTGTTGAACGGCGTGCCTTCGATCGTCATCGGCATTGTTGCTTATGCAATCGTCGTGTTGTCGCAGGGGCATTTCTCGGCCTTGGCTGGCGGTGTCGCTCTCGGGATCATGATGATTCCAACCATTACACGCGCGACGGAAGAGATGCTTCTGTTGGTGCCGCAGACCATTCGCGAAGCAGCTTACGGCCTGGGTGTAGCGCGGTGGCGTACGACCCTTTCCATCACCCTGCGCACAGCGAGCTCAGGCGTGATCACCGGTGTTATGCTGGCATTTGCGCGCGTGGCAGGCGAAACCGCACCTCTATTGTTTACGGCATTCGGGAATCAGTACTGGAACTGGAAAATCAATCAGCCCACGGCGGCGCTGTCTCTGCAGGTTTTTACCTATGCCATATCGCCTTTCGACGAATGGCATCGGCAGGCCTGGGCTGGCGCGCTGATTTTGATTATCCTGATTGTAGTGGCGGTCAGCGCCGTCCGAATCGCCGCTGGTCGAGGAATGCTGAAGGGAACGAGTTGATCTATGGGAGTTGGCATCAAAGTCGAGCATCTGGATGCGTGGTTCGGCAAAACGCAGTCTCTCCACGACATCAGCATGGATATCGAGGCGAATCGCGCCACGGCCATCATCGGGCCCTCGGGTTGCGGCAAGTCAACGTTTGTGCGCTGCCTGAATCGCATGCACGAGACCATACCCGAGGCACACGTGAGCGGCCGCGTTCGCATGGGCGAGTTGGACGTGTACAACGGCACCGCCGCCGTGCAGATCCGCAGGCGAATCGGGATGGTGTTTCAGAAACCGAATCCCTTCCCAACAATGTCGATTTATGACAACGTTGCTGCGGGACTTCGATTGAACGGGTTTCACGACCGCAGGCGCCTGGATGAAATTGTCGAACGCTCCCTCAAATTGTCGGCTTTGTGGGAAGAAGTAAAGGAAAATCTGCGTAAGAAATCCGGGGCTAGCCTCTCTGGTGGTCAGCAGCAGCGGCTCTGTATTGCGCGCGCATTGGCGGTTGAGCCGCAGGTCCTGCTGATGGATGAGCCCTGCTCCGCTCTGGATCCGATCTCAACGGGTAAAATTGAGGAGCTGATCTTTCAGCTAAAAGAGAAATTTACCATCGTGATTGTGACGCATAATATGCAACAGGCTTCACGCGTGGCCGAATTTACCGGATTCTTTCTCATGGGCAGGTTAGTGGAATTTGATCGCACCGAAAAGATCTTTACTACCCCGTCGGATAAGCGCACGGAAGACTACATAACAGGCAGGTTTGGATAATGCGCACGCGATTTCAACAAGGTCTGGATGATTTGCGAACACGACTGCTTCGCATGGGCGGATTGGCCGAGCAGGCGGTAGATCGAGCCTGCCAAGCTTATATTGACCGGGACCTGACTCGCTGTCACCTGGTGCTGGAAGGTGAATCTCAGATCAACGAAGCTGAGCGTGAAATCGACGAACTGGCTTTTGACTTGCTCGCCATGCAACAGCCGATGGCTGTGGATTTGCGCTTCATTCTGGCGGTCACGAAAATCAACTCCGATCTCGAGCGCGTCGGCGATCAGGCCGTGAACATTGCCGAGCGAGTGATGGACCTGGTCGAGCTCCCGAAAGCTGACCTGCCAGTGGACATTGCGCGCATGTCGGGAGCGGTTTCAGCCATGGTACGCCGTGCTCTCGAATCCTTTATCGAAGGCAAGGCGGAACTCGCACAAGCTGTGCTCGAAATGGATAACGTGGTCGATCGCATGCGAGATGAAGCCTTCATCACGCTGGTCAAGACCATGAATGATCATCCCGATATGACTCAGCAATCGGTTGACGCCTTGCTGATCGCACGCAACCTGGAACGTGTTGCGGACCACGCAACCAACATCGCGGAGGACGTCATCTTCTGGGTGCGCGGTGCCGATGTCCGGCATAACGTGCAGACGGACAACGTCGGGCCCGAACCGCGGCGCGTCAGCGGCGTGTAGTGCCGAGTTAGGGCTACCCGGGACCACTACGAAGTAATTCATCCCATCGCCCACGATGTGCGCTGACCCGCAGTTGCGCAATTCGCGCAGAGTCTGGGAGACTATTTGTTTAGAGTTCCGCACGCGCACAGAGAGCGAGTCGAGCCATGAGCACTACCCAGGAAATTCCAGCCGCGACCCTGTCTCCACTTCAACCGCCTAAGCGTTACCTGTTCGGGCCCGGGCCAAGCATGGTGCATCCGCGGGTGTATGAGGCGATGGGCAAGCCGATTGTCGGCCATCTCGATCCATATTTTTTCCAGATCATGGGCGAAATCGAGCAGTTGCTGAAGATGGCTTATGGCACGACTGACGGTGTCACCATGGTGATTTCCGGTACCGGCAGCGCGGGAATGGAAGCTTCGGTCGCGAACTTCGTGGAATCGGGGAAGAAGTTCGCGGTTTTCGCCAACGGATATTTCTGCGATCGCATCAGCGAAATGGGAAAGCGGCAGGGCGGGAACCTGGTGCGGTTTGAGAAGGCCTGGGGCGAAACGTTTAGTGATCAGGAAGCGCGCGATTTTATTCGCCGCGAGAAGCCCGATGTGGTGGCTTTCGTAAATGCTGAGACATCCACTGGAGCCTTGCAACCCGGAGACGCG
>JAFAGX010000013.1 GCA_019237515.1 Acidobacteriaceae bacterium | reverse complement strand
GATGTACAGCTTCACCGTGCGGTCGATCGACGGGCCGGGAGAATCGTCACTAGGAACCTGCTGCGCTTCCCGTTTTCTCGTCGCCTCCCGTTTCGGCGCATTCTTGAACCAGACCGGCTCCAGATATTCACGCAGCCCTTCCCTGCCCCCTTCGCGCCCGTAACCGCTTTCGCGATAGCCGCCGAACCCGCATGCGGCGTCGAACAGGTTTGTGCAGTTCACCCACACCACTCCGGCTTTAAGCTGCGCCGCAACATGCAACGCGACATTCAGACTCTCGCTCCAAACGCAAGCAGCCAATCCGTAAGCCGTGTTGTTCGCCAATTCGACTGCTTCAGAGGGTGTGCGGAAAGTCATCGCTGCCAGCACCGGTCCGAAAATTTCCTGCTGTGCCACGATCGAGGTCGGATGCACATTGCTCAACAACGTCGGCGGATAATAGAGGCCACGAGAGGGCAGCACGATCTGTGGCTGCCAGCAGGTTGCACCCTCGGCCACGCCCTGATCAACCAACCGTCGAATGCGCTCTAACTGCACGGGTGCGACGATGGCGCCAATATCGATGGCTTTGTCGAGTGGAGGCCCGGCGCGCAGCGTGTTCATCCGTTCGCGAATTCGGCTGATCAAAGCTTCCGCGATGCTTTCCTGCATGAGCAGACGCGAACCGGCGCAGCAGACTTGTCCCTGGTTGAACCAGATGCCGTCGACCAAACCTTCCACGGCACCATCAAGATCTGCATCTTCGAAAACAATGAACGGCGATTTTCCACCGAGCTCCAATGAAAGCCGCTTGTGACTCGATGCGGTCGCGGCACGAATCGCCCGTCCCACTTCGGTTGAGCCGGTGAAGGCAATCTTGTCAACGTCCGGATTTTTCACCAGCGCTTCGCCGGTTGCGCCGTCACCCGTTACGATATTGACAACTCCTCGCGGAAGCTCAATCTCAGTACAAATTTCGGCAAATGCCAGTGCGGTCAACGGTGTGAACTCCGCCGGTTTCAAGACCACCGTGTTGCCGGTCGCGAGCGCCGGAGCGATTTTCCAAGCCAGCATCAGCAGCGGGAAATTCCATGGAATGATCTGCCCCACAACGCCGCATGCCGTGTACCCTGGAAATTCCGAATCGAGCAACTGCGCCCATCCCGCGTGATGATAGAAATGGCGCGCGACCAGCGGAATATCGATATCGCGGCTCTCGCGGATCGGCTTGCCATTGTCCATGGTTTCTAGCACTGCCAAACGCCGTGAATGCCGCTGAACGGCTCTCGCCATCGCATAGAGGTACCGAGCCCGCGCATGCGGTGTAAGCGACTGCCAGCCCGTAAGCGCCTCGCGAGCCGATTTCACCGCCGCATCGACATCCGCCGCGGACCCCTGCGAGATAGAAGCAATCTTTTCTCCTGTTGCCGGATCGACCGTGTCGAAGAAGACTCCCTCGACCGGATCGCGCCATCCACCGTCGATGAAGTGCCCAAATCGCCGGCCGTGCCGGTCCAGCCAAACCTGCGCCTCTTTTGGATCCTCCGGCGCCGGTCCGTATTCCATGCTTACGAATTTTTCAGCAATCGACATTCAGATTCTCGTTGCTTCTTTGTTCTCTGCGTCCTCTGTGGTGGTGAGAACTACTTAGCCGATCGTTACGCGATCGGATGCCGATAATCCGCCGAGTACCGCCCGGTCGCGTAATGCTCCAGTTGCCGTTCAATGTCGTTGAGTAAGCCGCTCGCCCCAAAGCGGAACAACTCGGCTTTCATCCATGGCGTTCCCAGCTCTTCTTTCATGAGCGACAACCAATCGAGCGACTGCTTGGCTGTGCGAATGCCACCGGCTGGCTTAAATCCAACTGCCATTCCGGTTTCCTGCGCATATTCGCGAATAGCGCGTGCCATAACTAAACTCACCGGAAGCGTCGCGTTGACGGACTCCTTGCCAGTCGAAGTCTTGATAAAATCCGCTCCCGCCATCATCGCCACAAAGCTGGCGCGGGCAACGTTGCGTAACGTGAGCAAATCGCCGGTGCCAAGGATCACCTTCATATGAACGCTGCCGCAAGCCTGGCGAAACTCAGCAATCTCATCGTAAAGCGCTTCCCACTTCCCACCGAGAACCAGTGCCCGAGTGATGACTGTGTCGATCTCTTGCGCTCCCGCCGCTACCGATCGATGAATCTCCGCAATCCGCTCCTCGAAAGGATTAAGCCCCGCCGGAAATCCGGTCGACACGGCCGCCACATGAATCCCACTGCCTTCCAGCGCCCTGCGCGCCGTTTCCACAAACTGGTGGTAAACACAAACCGCCGCCACCGTGATATTGAGTTCCTCAATTTTCAACCGCTTCACTAACTCATGCTGGATGGGCTGGCGCGCTTTGGCGCAAAGCCGTCGCACCCGCTCGTCGGTATCGTCACTGGAGAGTGTGGTCAGGTCCATGCACGTGATCGCGCGCAGCAACCACGCCGCTTGCCACTCTTTCTTGACAGTCCGGCGCGCCACATGAGTTAGCGCTCGTCGTTCCACCGCGCTGGTGTTCACGCGCACTCGTCTCACCCACTCAAGATTCAGAGGAATGCCGCGATTTGGCAGCAGCGCCCGCCCGGACAGCGTGGCGATCGGCGCTTCTGAAACCGAAGTTGGTGGAAACTTGTCAGGAACCGCGGGAACTTGCTGGGCAACTCCCCCACGTCGTATGGTCTCGCGAGGCATGATTTGCATTGTACGGCAGTTCCCTCTCAAAGTCGTACTTTCGCCCTTGACACCGTTTCTGCCTCAAGGCTAGCCTACGTTGCCAATCTATTCTGGAGACGAAGATTCTGAAGCGAGTCAAAGCATCAAGTCTGCTTGCCTGCACGCTGATGATTGTTGCCGCCGTACCCGTGTTTGCGGCGCCAAAGAAAATCATCTTCGACACTGATCCCGGCACCGATGACGCCATGGCGCTCATGTTGGCGCTGAATTCGCCGGAATTGGACGTCCGCGCCGTAACCGTGGTTCCCGGAAACGTTGTCGCGGCACAAGGTCTTGAAAACGCGCTTCGCATGATGTCATTGGCCAACCGCTGCGACATTCCAGTCGCCGCCGGGGCGCAGCATCCGCTGTTTCAAAAGCTCACCACCGCCGAGTTCTGGCATGGCAAAAACGGCCTCGCCAATGTCGAACTCCCTCCCAGCAAATGCAAGGTCGATTCGCGATGGGCACCCGACCTGATTATCCAGATGGTCCACGCCGCTCCCCATGAAATTACCCTCGTGCCCGTAGGCCCGCTGACTAACATCGCGCTTGCGGTCGAAAAAGATCCTTCAATTGCCCCGCTGGTCAAAGAAGTGGTTCTCATGGGCGGTTCGATTTCAGGCGGTAACGTAAACGCTGCGGCGGAAGCCAACATCGCTAACGATCCCGAAGCCGCCCAGATCGTCTTCCAGGCCGGTTGGCCGCTCACCATGGTCGGACTCGATGTCTCCAACAAGACCCTGTTCACCCAGAAGCACCTGGATGAACTCGGAAAGGCCCACGGCGCGGTCAGCGATTTCATTTATCAAGTCGCAAAGTATCTCATCGATCTCTCCGCAAAATACGGTTTCTCCGGAACGGCCATGTACGATCCGCTGGCGGTCGGTGTTGCCATCGACTCGACATTGGTCACAGCTCCCGAAATGCACGTCGACGTCGAAACTCGCGGAGAATTCACCCGCGGAGAAACTGTCGCCAACCGCCAAGGTTACATCGAGCGAAATGTGCTCCATGGTGATCGCTACATGATCGAAGGACTGGATAAAGTTGCACCGAACGCCAAAGTTTGTGTCGAAGTCGATGCCGAGAGATTTATCCGGATGTATCTCTCAAGAATTGCGGGAAAATAAGACACGCTAACGATTGTCATTACCCGGAGCGGGAGGATCATTTGAATTGTCATTCCGAGCCGTTCGGAGCGGCGCAAGCGGCGGGAACGCGCGAGGAATCTGCTGTTCGCGCATAGTAACCATGTTCACACCACACACACTCTCGACGGCCTTAATAATGATGATCACCAGCGCGGTTTGTTGGGGATCATGGGCAAACACCTACAAAGGCGTGAAGAACTACCGTTTCGAGCTCTTCTACTGGGACTATGCCGTCGGCATTTTTCTGATCTCCCTGATCCTGGGCCACACTATGGGCATGACGGGCCCCGGCCCGGATAATCTCATCAACAATATTCACTCCACCGGTGTGTCGAATGTTGTCCATGCGCTGATCGGTGGCGCGCTTTTCAACCTTGCCAACCTCCTCCTGGTCGCGGCCATTGATATGGCCGGATTGGCCGTCGCCTTTCCGGTTGCGATTGGCATCGCGCTAGTCGTTGGCGTGGTCTTGAGCTACGCGCTTCAACCCCAAGGAAGCATCGGCTTTCTAGCCGCAGGTGTAGTCTGCGCCGTCATCGCAATTATTCTCGACGGCAAGGCATACGCAGCCCTGGCAACTGCTGGCCGTTCAGTCTCCAGAAAAAGTCTGATTGTCTGCGTTGTTTCTGGAATTTTGATGGGCCTCTGGGCCCCGTTCATGACTCACGCCATGACTCGCGGCAATCCCCTCAACCCATACAGCGCCGCCATATTTTTGACGCTGGGGGCGCTGCTGTCTTGCTTCATCTGGAACATCTATTTCATGAAGCATCCGCTGGTCGGAAATCCTGTCCGGTTTTCCGAGTTCTTTCACGGTCCGGCTTCGGGGCACATGCTAGGCCTCTTGGGTGGGTTCATCTGGGGTGTTGGAACCGTTTTCAACCTGGTAGCCGCACATTTCACCGGGGTCGCGATCTCTTATGCGATCGGCCAGTCCGCTCCCATGGTGGCCGCGCTCTGGGGCATTTTCGTTTGGAAAGAATTTCAGGGCTCAGGCTCACGATCCAAGGTCTACCTGGTTCTGATGTTCGTCTTCTACAGTCTGGCCATTCTGCTGGTCGCGCGCGCTAACGGCTGATGTGCCGCTTGTGACCCCTCATTCGCCATCGCTTGTTACTCAGCGCAACCGCCCAAATTTCATCGCGGCCGGATAATCTCACTCAACATATCCGGCTTCGATTCATCCCGAACCAAGTGGGGATACTTTTCTCCTCCGTGATAATTCAGGCTATAGCTCTTGTAATATTCCGTGTTCTCGATCAGCAACTGCAGCGGCTCCGAGCTGCTCTTTCCTGCCTTTAGCGCGTCGCGCAAAACATCCCCGCTGAAACGGCGCCCGTTCACTGCAATCAGCTTCATCCCGGGTCCGATTCCTGCCTGGGCGGCCGGCAGGCCTTCGATCGTATCCACGATCCGCCCATCTTCTTTCAACAGCAAGCCAACCGAGTAGCCGGCGTTCACTTCTTCGTGTTCGTGCTCGGTGATGCGGAGAAGTTCCGATCGATTCTCGTCGTACACCAGCTTCCATCCGCTCCCTTCGATCCCGCCCAGCGGCGCTCCCGGTCCGTGATTTGCCAATCGCACGCTCCAGAATCCAGCCCAGTCGTAAGGCGCGACCTGATTCAGCGCATTCATCACATCATCAAACGTATATGTCTTCACTTCCGGCGGCCCACTGGGTGGCCCTTCGAACAGATGGCAAAAGTCATCCATCGATTTTTTTCCGTTTGTCTGCTGCCGGATAATCGTGTCAACCCACAGCCAGTTCAGCACGTCTTCGTCGTAGTAATCCAGATCGCGCCGCCACGACTCCCACTCGCCTAGCGCTCCTTGCATGGCCGGCACGCCGTCTGCCGTGTCCTGCAGGTTTCGCCAGCTTCGACCCGGCGTGTGGTCCAGTTGCGCCGCAATTAGCGCTACCGAATCCCGCAGTTGCTCGGGCGTACGCAGCCCGGCGCGCGCGCTGAGGACATCGCCGAGATACGACGTTAAGCCCTCATACACCCAGAGCAGGTCATCCTTCATCGGATCTTCATAATTCGCCGTCGCCAGGTCCGCGGGTCGGCGGTATTTTCCGTTCCACGAATGAACATACTCGTGCGGGAGCAGACCCGCCTCCAGAAGCCGCAACTCGGGATCAACCAGATACCGCTCCCCAACCCGGCTATCGTTCGACTCATGATGCTCCAAACCGAAATGTGCCACATGATCACTCAGGCTGTAAAGAAAGTGATAGTCGCGGAAATGCTGTGCTCCGAAAAGCTTCAATGCCTGGTCCGTCAAGTTCTTGTAGGGAGTAAGTACTTCGGCCGAAACAGCCAGTGCACCCGCACTATCCGCCGCGATATCCATTTCCTGATGCGGGTTCTCGGCAAGCGGGACCACCTTTAGGTATTCACCAGCAATCACCGGCGAATCCACCAGGGTCGTCAGCGATACTGGTTTGAACTGGGTTTCCGCGCCGCTTTGCGAGGTAATCGGCAAAGCAGTCCCCGATTTCCAACCGGAAGGCAGCCGCAACGTCGCCTGATATGTAAGTTCGTCAGAAGTCCAACCAGCGGGGTAAAGAACTAGCGTGTTCCAACTGACCACAGTCATTTTGTCCGTCGCCGATTGTCCACCCGTATAAATTCCTTCCCTTCCGGTGGGCGACATGTAATCGAGCGCGGCGTCCACCCGCGCCACACCTTGCGGCACCTCCACGTGGAAAGTCCATCCATCGACCAAGTCGCGCCGCCATTTCAATAATTGGCCGTTGCCCGTGAAATGCAACCCGGCCAACTCTTGAACCGGCCCTGTCGGCCCGTGCTCTCCTGGAATCCATTTTGGATAATAAAGAGTGAGTTCGCCTGGCGAAGCCGGGATCGTTAAGTGAGCGTGAAACATCTTGCGCGGCGCATCATTGGCATCCACTAAGACGGTTATCGTGGGTGCGGCTGCTCGTGGTGTTGTTTGCCCCGGAAGGGAAGCTGTCAAACTGACGAGAATGGCAATGAAACGGGCGTGACGAGCAAAAATTTTCATCCAGAGGACTCCTTAAGGTATTAAAACGATTCGTTACACGCAAACTGCTGAATATATCAATACCGCATGATGCGCGTCACGGCGCAATCCGCAGCTCAGAACCCAGAACTGCACCCCGAGGTGTTTCTTAAGATGGTCTTTGTGGTGAGAGTGGGACATCGCGCGTTTGGCTCGCCTCATTATCAAGTTCGGCCGGAGTTGCTATCATGCTTCCGTGCCGCCCAATCTTCGCGGAAAATTCATCACCTTCGAAGGTCTCGACGGTTGCGGTAAGAGCACGCAACTGCAGCGACTTGCTGCCGCTCTGCGAGCGCAAGACTTGGCGGTCGTAGTCACGCGGGAGCCTGGTGGCACGGCCACCGGCGAGAAAATCCGTCAGTTGTTGCTGGATACAAATACCTCCGCGCTGGCTCCTTTCGCGGAATTGGCCTTGATGTTTTCCTCCCGCGCCCAGCACATGAAAGAAGTGATTTTGCCGGCGCTTGCGCAAGCCAAAATCGTCTTATGTGATCGCTTCACTGACTCCACCGAGGCATACCAGGGCGGCGGCCGCAAGTTGGGCAGTGAACCTGTGCTGGAACTGCATCGAATTTTGTGCGGCGACTTGCAGCCGGATCTCACGATTCTGATGGATTCCGATGTGACCGCCAGTGTTGAGCGCGCTCGCCGCCGTAACAAGGCGCGAACCGCCGAAGCGGACGAGAATCGCTTCGAACAGGAGAATCGGGCTTTTTTTGGCCGCGTTCGAAACACTTATTTGGCAATCGCCCGCCGCGAACCGCAGCGCATCGCCCTCGTGGATGCTCGCGGCACACCCGATGCCACCCACGTGCAGATCATCAAGCTCGTACGTAGTAAATTGAAGTTGGCGGCGAAAACCGCGTAAGCCGAGCAGTTGGCGATTGGCATTTGGTCATCAGCTTAAGACCAAATGCCAACTGCTAAGTGCCAAAGGCTCTTTCTCATGCCCTTTTCTGAATTCCACGGCAACGCAGACGTCGTCCAACGCCTTCGCGAGATGCTCGGTCGCGAGCATTTCCCGCACGGCGTGATCCTCTCTGGCCCCGTTGGTTCAGGCAAATACACACTGGTCTTGATGCTCGCGAAAGCCATGAACTGCCTGCAACGGCCAACCAGCGATGGTCTGCCGGATTTCTGTGATCACTGTTCCAATTGTGTTCGAATCGGAGCCGCGCAAGATCTACAAGCACGTTGTGCCGAAGCCGTCGAGGCGCGCGAAGCATTGCGTGAGACCGACCGCAAAGACACACGCATTTTTATCCAGACCCATCCTGACGTCCTGGTCATCCCGCCCGATCCTCCACAAATGATGATCAAAGTCGACCAGGTCCGCCGCGTGATCGAAAGCATCTATTTCCGGCCCGCCGAAGCCAAAGAACGTGTATACGTCTTCACCGATTCCGCGTTCATGAAGGAAGCTGCCAACGCTCTGCTGAAGATTCTGGAAGAACCGCCGGACTTCGCCACTATGTTTCTGTTGACGGAAAACGCGGGTGAGCTGCTGCCCACCATTCGATCGCGCGCAATGACAATTGTCCTCAACGCTCTCTCCCACGCAGAAATCGAGCACTATCTGGCCAAGCATCGCTCCGACTGGTCTGCCAAACAGCGTGCCCTCGTCGCCCGGCTGTCGGATGGCGCGGTAGGCCGTGCGCGCAATTTCGATTTAGCGGCCTATACGGCTTCCCGGCAGCATGGGTTAGCAATACTTACCACGGCTTTGCGTGGCAGCGATCACTCGGAACTGTTCAAGATCACCGAAACCTATCGCGCCGGAGCCGAGGGCCGGGAAAAAACCGAAAACCTGCTGCGCACCCTCTATTCTCTGCTGCAGGATCTTCTGTTCCTGGAATCAGGCACTCCGCAGCTGATTCGTAACACAGATATCGAAGGTGAACTCAGGAAACTCGCCGAATCCGCGGACTTCGCCTGGATTGCGCAAGCCTCCGACCGTCTGGCCGAAGTGGATCGCGGCATGCGCCGCAACCTGTTGCGCTCACTTTCGCTCGATGCCTTCGCCACAGCCCTGGAGAAAACCGGCTGATTGCGGAGCGCTGACGACTGACGCCTGTCTACTGACTCCTGATTGCTCTCTCCACCATGATCCCATTGTCATCTCTCTTTCCCTGTGCTACGGTAATGGAACAACTCACGCCTTCAGACGCACAATCACAGTCATACCGTGTGGCCCGCGTGAAAAGCGTGTCGGACAGGTGACGTTATGAAAGATGCGATCGGTGCTTTTCCAGCCGAACATACGATCGATGCGGACGGGTTTGCCAATCGAAAGTTGATTCGCCCTTCGCTCAACCGCAACGAATCCTTCAGCCGCAACGATCACAACCACTCCGCATCGCCCATGGGCGAGCGCCGGCCCGACCGCAACGATCGTGGGGACCGCGGGGACCGCAATTCTGGCGGCAGAAAGTCCTCACCTCCCGAGCAGACCAACGCCGAAAACTTTTATTACCAGAAGCAGATGCAGTCGAAGACTCCCATGGTCATCGTGCTGCGCGATGGCGAGCAGGTGCACGGAGTCATCGAGTGGTACGACAGATCTTGCCTGAAAATCAACCGCATCGGCGCCCCCAACCTGATGATCTACAAGCCCGCCATCAAATACATGTACAAGGAATCGGAGAACGGGAAGAAATAGTAGCCAGTAGATAGTAGCCAGTAGATAGTAGCCAG
>JAFAGX010000291.1 GCA_019237515.1 Acidobacteriaceae bacterium | reverse complement strand
TCTCTGGCCCGAAGAAGCCGCAGACAGCGGGTGGCGGGCAATTGCCGGACTGCCCCCGGAAGCATGTGAACAGGGATGTGAAGACCCTGTTCACAGCTAACGAATCTAACTTTCACACGGAGCGTACTAGCTAGCCCGAGGCATGGGCTTGTCCGTCTTCTGCCAATCGGCACTCTCTTCACCGGTGGAAGCAATATCGCTTGCCCCCGTTTCCTTCAAAATTTTCTTGGCCTTAGTGGTCCAATCAGAATTGTCGGAGTGGACTGAAAGAAGAATCCCACCCTCTTTAACCCGACCTTCATAACGCTTGGCTTCATATTCAGGGATGCCCATGCCCACTAAGGCTCCCGTAATGCCGCCAACCGCGCCTCCGACTCCCAGGCCAGTTAGGGCGGCTACAATCGGACCGGCGGCGATCAGGGGACCAACCCCGGGGATAGCCAGCGCGCCAATACCTGCCAGCCACCCCAGACCTCCGCCAATTACCGCGCCGGTTGTTGCACCGGTAGCTGTTCCTTCTGGTGCTTTCGTGTGTTTCTCGTGGGCAAAGTCCTTTGTGCCTTCATTTTCGGGGAAAAGAACCGAAATATCGGTGTTGCGAAAGCCTTGTACCCTGAGAGTATCTACAGCGTTTGCGACAGCATCTTGCGTCTTGTACAACCCGAATACAGCGGTATTTTTACCTGCCATTACGCATCTCCTTAAGCTGATGATGAGTTGAAATTACGATTCTCTAGACGTTCGCTATTTGGGAGCGACCTCAATTTGGTCAGTAATTTTGTCGCTTCCACCGACTACTTGCGCAGCTTTTTCCTCAATAGTCCTTTTTTCATCGTCCGAACTTACCGGCCCCTTCAAAGTCACTGAACCATTTTGGACAATGATCTTGATGTTGTGAGCATCCGTTGAGAGAGATTTGTCTTTCACGATAGCGCGCCGAATTTCCTGCGCCACTTTTCGATCTGAAGCGTTCTCCTTTTGCTGATCCGCCGTTGGAGATTCAGAACTTCGATCCCGCTGATTAATCTTCGTATTGTCCGGTTGACTCTGATTCATGTTCTGCGCGCCCACAAACGCGGAGCACACAATGAGGAACACAGACAAGAGTTCAACGACAATTTTCGTTTTTGGCATGTGACTCCTTGAGTTCATCAGGAGAAAAGCGTACGTGGCAGCATTATCCTTTTTATATCGGGTGGGTTCTCTATTTTTGCCTGTACAATCCCCTTGAAAGCTAAGGTTATTGTGAGTGGCTGCCTGTATTCTCAGCGGAGGAGAGATAGTGAGTCCCAAGTGGCCGTTAGATGTGAGCGGACCCAGTTGCAGTGACAAAGCACATCGTCTTGAACCAGCCATCGGGTCGAGGGCATCGTTCATTCCTACTTTTCTTCATCTCAGAACTACCGCAACTTAAGGAGGAATGTTCGATGGAGAACGAAAATAACCAAGGACAAAAACCGCCTTTCTTAGGCACGGATTTGGAATCATCCCAAGAACGACCGTAACCAGAGAGTTGGATGTATCGGAATGGCTGCTGCCGTAATCTCCCACATCGTTATAACGCGGCTAATTTACTGCGGCTTCATTGACTTGCCCCACCCTCCCGCATAACATGGCGTCGCGTCATGATCGGACAAACGATCTCCCATTACCGCATCGTGGAGAAGCTCGGTGGGGGAGGCATGGGCGTGGTGTACAAGGCTGAGGACGTCAAGCTTGGCCGTTTTGTCGCTCTCAAATTCTTGCCCGACGAGGTGGCGAAAGATCCTGGGGCTTTAGGCCGCTTCGAGCGCGAAGCCAAGGCAGCCTCGGCGCTGAACCATCCGAACATCTGCACAATCTACGAGATCGACGATCAACACGGTCAGCCTTTCATCGTCATGGAGTACCTTGATGGTCTGACACTGAAGCATGCCATTGCAAGTCGCCCAATGGACGCTGAGACGCTGCTATCGTTAGCCGCGGAGATCGCCGATGCCCTAGATGCGGCGCACACGGCCGGCATCGTTCACCGTGACATTAAGCCCGCTAACATTTTTGTAACGAAGCGTGGGCACGCTAAGATCCTGGATTTCGGCCTCGCGAAAGTGGACGAGAAAAAATCGTCGGCGAGTCACGTCACGGCTGCGAATACTATGAGTGAGAGCGACCACCTCACTAGTCCCGGTACGACTCTGGGCACAATCTCCTACATGTCGCCCGAGCAAGTGCTCGGCAAGACACTCGATGCGCGGACCGATTTGTTTTCGCTTGGTATCGTGCTTTATGAAATGGCTACCGGAACCCTGCCATTCAAGGGCGAAACATCAGGAGCCACGTTCGACGCCGTGCTTCACGGAAATCAGATCCTGCCTTCGCGACTGAATCCGCAAATTCCTCTGGATCTAGAACGGGTAATTCAGAAGGCACTGGAGAAGGACCGGGACGTCCGATATCAGCACGCCTCCGAGATGAGGGCGGATCTGATACGAGCGCGGCGCGACAGCGGTTCTGCATCTTCGCAGAAAATTCTAGCGCCGATGGCCACACCCACAACTCCAATGCGAAAACTGCTTTGGGGATGCGCCGCAGTTCTGCTGATTGCGCTAACCGGGTTTGCCGTCTGGCGATTGCAGTCGAGGCCGGTACAGGAGCAGCCCAAGAATGTTCTGGTAGCACCGCAAACAATTGCTGTGCTTCCCTTTCAGAACCTCGGTGGCGAAAAAGAAGAGGATTTCCTGCGCATGGCCCTGCCCGACGAGGTCACCACAACCCTCAGTTCGGAGCGCACTTTATCGATTCGACCGTTCGCGGCCACAACAAAATATGCAGCGGCTGACGTAGACGTACAGCAGGCAGGCAAGGACATGCACGTGGGGCGAATTGTCATGGGTCATTATCAGAATATACGGAATCAGCTGCAACTAACAATGCAGGCCGTCGACATCAGCGAGAACCGCGTGCTCTGGCAGGAGACCATGAATCTTCCCGCCAATGATCTGGTGGCGATGCGCGAGCAGGTGACGTCGAAAGTACGGCAAGGGCTGATCCCTGCACTGGGCGCAAGCGGCATGGCGGGAGACAACGGAACGCGACCTACGAACGAAGAAGCTTACGACCTTTATCTGCGTAGCGTGGCCCTGGCTCACGATGGCGAACAGAATCGCGAGGCAGTGCGGATGTTGGAACGGTCAGTCGGGCTCGATTCGACATACGCACCCGCGTGGTCCGCTCTGGGCAAGCGCTACTACTACGAAGAGGAGTACGGCCAAGGTGCGACTGGAACCATGACACGCACATTGACGACTTTACGCCGGGCAATGTCTTTAGACCCCAATCTGGAGGATGCAGCCCAACAAATTGTCAGTTTGGACACCGATGCGGGGAAACTCGCTCAGGCCTACCAAGAAGCCCAGGCTATGGTTGAGAAGCGGCCGCAGAGCGGATTTGCGCATTTCACGCTGTCATACGTAGTGCGCTACGCGGGTCTGAGCAAAGAGGCCATGGATGAGTGCAATACGGCCGCGCGCCTTGACCCCGGAAACTATCAATTTCGCTCGTGCGCGATGCCATTCTATTCAACTGGGAACTTCGACCGAGCGCGTGATTTTCTGAATTTGGATGCAGGCTCTGAGTGGTCGAATAACTTGGGCGCAGCCTTGCTACTGCGCCAGGGAAAGACAACCGAGGGAGTGCAGCGATTGAAGCAGCTTCCCGATAGCACGTTTTTTCACCCTCGCGCTTTGGAAGCTTGCTACTCGAACCCAAGGCCGGTCGGATCGGCAGAGCTTTTCGAGGAGGTCCAGAAACAGCTACTCGCGTATCACGATCCGGAACCGAAATTTAGTCAGGCCATCCTGTTTAATCCATGCATGGGAAATGACTTTACTGCTCTTCTCATGAAGTCCGCGCTGGATGGCGGATATTGTGCCTACGACTTTTTACAGCTTGATCCGGCTCTGGCAAAATTCCGTAACTCGGCGCAATACCGGTCTCTGCTCACCCAAGCCAGAGAATGCCGCGACAAATTCCTAGCAGAGCGAAATACGCGGCAGTAAAAGTTCCGAGCAATAACGGGACCACGGTCTCAGCCGGTGGTG
>JAFAGX010000243.1 GCA_019237515.1 Acidobacteriaceae bacterium | reverse complement strand
AGACCATCGTGCCCCCGGCCGGCGTCGATGTGGTCATGATTGCGCCGAAAAGCCCTGGGCATCTGCTGCGGCGGGTTTATACGGAGGGGCGCGGAGTGCCTTCGCTGCTTGCGATCTATCAGGACGCGAGCGGCCGCGCCCATGAATACGCGCTCTGCTATGCCTACGGCATTGGCTCAACTCGGGCCGGAGTTCTGCAGACAACGTTCAAAGAGGAAACCGAGAGCGATCTTTTCGGCGAGCAGGCCGTGCTCTGCGGCGGGCTCACTTCGCTCATTAAGAAGGGCTACGAAACCTTGGTCGAGGCGGGATACCAGCCCGAAGTCGCCTACTTCGAATGCTTGCACGAAATGAAGTTGATTGTGGACCTGATCTACGAAGGTGGGCTGAGCCGGATGCGCTATTCGATTTCAAATACCGCCGAATACGGTGACCTCACGCGCGGCAACGAAGTTGTTGGGGACGATACACGGACGGCGATGAAGAAGATACTAGCTCGCATTCAGGACGGCACGTTTGCGCGCGAGTGGATCGAGGAGAACCGAACCGGTGGCCACAAGTTTGCCGAATTGCGCGATCGCGAAAAGCAGCACCCGATTGAAAGTGTGGGCTCTCATCTGCGCAGCATGATGTCGTGGCTAGACAGGGATTCTCAAAAACAAGCAATGAAGGCGGAGCCGGCGCAGCGTCCGGCGGCCAAGGTAGTGAATGCTTAAAGGAGCCGAAATCGTTCTCCGCTGTTTACGGGCGGAAGGGGTCGAGTTGGCCTTCGGCTACCCCGGTGGCGCAATCATGCCTTTGTATGACGCGCTGCCGGATAGCGGGATTCGCCACGTTCTCACGCGACACGAGCAGGGAGCCGTGTTTGCGGCCGAGGGATACGCGCGCGCAACCGGGAAAGTTGGTGTGGCGATCGCGACTAGCGGTCCAGGAGCGACAAACCTGGTGACTGGCATCGCGGACGCGAAGATGGATTCTGTACCGCTGGTCTGCATTACCGGACAGGTTCGAAGCGCCATGATCGGCACGGATGCTTTTCAGGAGACCGATGTATTTGGCCTGACGCTTGCATTGACGAAATGGAGCCGATTGGTTCGATCGATCGAGGAAATACCGGCGGTGATGGCCGAGGCTTTTCATTGGGCCCGGAGCGGCCGACCCGGCCCGGTGGTCATTGATATTCCAACCGACGTGCTCAAAGCGAAAATGGATTTTTCGGGGCCGGCCAAGTTTCAACCGCATCCCAAACCGGCCGACATTCACGGTGACACAACATTCACCGAGACGCTCATCGCATTGCTGGAAAATGCGAAGCGCCCGGTGGCGCTGGTGGGCGCGGGTGTGAAGCTTGCCGAAGCGATCGACGATTTACGAGAATTGCTTGCGTATTTGCAGGTCCCGACATTCGCGACCGTGCATGGGTTGGGTGCGGTGCCGCAGGACGCTCCTTATTACCTTGGGATGGTGGGCATGCACGGCACGCGAGCCGCAAATCTCGCTCTGCATGAAACCGATCTCCTGCTCGTATTTGGCGCGCGGTTGGATGACCGTGTAACCGGCGATCCCTCGCGTTTCGCGCCTCATGCCCGAATTGCTCACTTTGAAATCGATCCCTCGCAACTGGATCGTGTGCGCGCCTGTGACCTTCCCGTCATCGGCGATTTGTCAGAGACTATTCCGGCGTTTTACAGCGCGATTCGGCGAGTGTCATTGCCGGACTGGAGTCTTTGGCGCGGCATTGCGTGTGGCGCGGATCGGGCCGAGGCGGATGCGCGTGGCCTGGCGTCGCCGACCATCCGCTTTCTGGACGAGCTTTTCCGTCATATGCCCGAAGATAGCGTGGTCGTGGCCGATGTCGGTCAGCACCAGATGTGGGCAGCGCAACGATATCGCGCCTCATCTCCGCGTGGGTTTATTACTTCGGGCGGGCTGGGCGCGATGGGTTTCGCCCTGCCGGCGGCAATCGGTGTACAGCTTGCGAAACCAAATACCACTGTCGTTTGCGTCTCTGGCGATGGCGGCTTCCAGATCAATATCCAGGAACTGGCGACGGTTAAGCGGCTTCGTCTGCCGATCAAGATGGTCGTGATTGATAACAAGTATCTCGGCATGGTGCGGCAATGGCAGGAGCTGTTCTATGCGCGCAACTATTCCGAGACCGATTTAAGCGACAATCCGGATTTCGCGGAAGTTGCCAGAGCTTACCGGATTTACGGCGATCATCTCCCCGAAGACGCGATGTGCGAAGCGCCGGTTAGCGACGCGGTTGTGGCAAAGCTGCAAAGATTTTTGCGTTCACCCGATCCGGAGTTGCTGGTATTCGACTGCCATCCGGAAGCGAATGTTTATCCCATGGTGCCGGCGGGAGCAGCGTTATCAGAAATGATTTTCGAGCAGGAATGATTGTGTGGGGATGGGCGGCTCGCCTGTCCAAAATTGGAGAAAAAATATGCAAGCCTTTCACATCCAATATCGCAATACGCAAGGGACATTGATGCGAATCCTGAATGCGGCCTCGCGTCGTGGCCTCGACCTGCCGTATGTCCAAGCCACGCCTATGGAGCATGAGCACGCGGTCACGCTGCTTCTCGAGGTCAGTCCGAAGCAGACCGGTCAGCTTTGCCGGGACTGGCATGCGATTGTGGATGTGACTAAGGTTCGCGCTGGAGTGCCATTCACCGTAGCGACCCATGCTGCGGGCGAGTGGACTGCGCCGCATCTCCCGACTTCAGTGCGGGTTGCTGCAAATACCGCGGCCCGAACTGCCACTGCGTAATCGAAATCAAACGGATAAGCATCACCGCCAGAGCCACGAACGTACATTGAGCCCACGGCAACGGCTTATCTCAAGCGTGGCAGGTTGAATCGTTCTGTTGTACCCTCGCAGCCATGGATCCCAAACATCGCAGCCACGGCATCACGGATGGACGAGATCGTGCGCCATCTCGCGCCATGTTCAAAGCGATCGGTTTCAACGACGCCGATCTCGGAAAGCCACTGATCGGAATCGCGAACACCTGGATTGAAACCATGCCGTGCAACTTTCACCTGCGCCGGCTTTCGGCCAAAGTCAAAGAAGGCGTGCGCGAGGCGGGGGGCACGCCGATGGAATTCAATACCATCGCGATCTCCGATGGAGAGACCATGGGCACCGAGGGCATGCGCGCGTCGCTGGTGAGCCGTGAAATCATCGCTGACTCGATCGAACTTGTATGCCGGGGGCAACTATTCGACGCGGTGGTTTGTGTCGTCGGATGCGACAAGACCATACCCGCGGCCGCCATGGCCCTGGCGCGTCTTAATCTTCCCGGGCTCGTGCTGTATGGCGGAACGATTGCTGCCGGCAACTTTCGTGGAAAGGATGTCACCATTCAAGACGTCTTCGAAGCTGTGGGTGCGAACGCGGCTGGCAAAATGACCGATGCCGAACTGAACGAATTGGAGAACGTCGCCTGCCCGGGCGCCGGCGCCTGCGGTGGGCAGTACACCGCGAATACCATGTCCACCGTCATGGAAATGATTGGCCTCTCGCCGATGGGTTTTAACAGCGTTCCTGCTATGGATCCCACAAAAGATCAGATCGCATTTGAAAGCGGCAAGCTCGTCCTGAATCTGTTACATCGGGGCATCACCCCGAAGCAGATTCTTAGTCGCGCCGCATTTGAAAATGCTATTGCGGCAGTTGCCGCGACCGGTGGCTCAACCAACGCAGTGCTGCATCTGTTGGCATTGGCTCGCGAATCTGGGGTGCCGCTGCACATTGATGATTTCCAAACGATCAGCGAGAAGACGCCGCTGCTGGCGGACTTGAAGCCTGCTGGAAGATTCGTCGCGGCCGATATGCATCGTGCAGGTGGCGTGCGACTGTTAGCCCAGCGACTGAGAAGCCGCGTTCATCCTGACGAGATGACTGTTACGGGCAAGAGCATCTCGGAGGAAAGTAAAAGTGCAAACGAGTGTCCGGGTCAGGAAGTGATCGGGACTCTCGAAAGGCCATTGAAGCAAACCGGCGGGCTCGTCATTCTGCATGGCAATCTCGCTCCCGATGGATGTGTAGCAAAGATCAGCGGCCACGAGCGGCTTAGCCATCGCGGGCCGGCTCGCGTTTTCGAATCGGAAGAGGACGCAATGGCGGCTGTGACGTCCAAAAAGATTCGCGCAGGAGACGTTGTCGTGATCCGCAATGAAGGCCCCAAAGGCGGACCGGGGATGCGCGAGATGCTGAGCGTAACTGCGGCAATCGTCGGCGAAGGCCTGGGTGAATCCGTGGCTTTGCTCACTGATGGACGCTTCAGTGGCGCGACCCGCGGCCTGATGCTTGGGCATGTCGCGCCCGAAGCCGCGCTTGGCGGACCCATTGCCGCTGTTCAAGAAGGCGACACGATTCACATCGACGTCACCAAACGGGTGGTCGAAATTGAGATCAGAGAGAGTGAGTTGAAGCAGCGCCTCGCGAATTTGAAGGCACATCCGCCGCGTTATAGAAGCGGAGTATTTGCCAAATATGCCGCGCTCGTCTCCTCAGCGTCAGAAGGTGCAATCACCACTGCCAAAAACTGAGTCATTCCATAGCTCTGGTGGCGAACGAAGGTCCGACGGGAGTATCCTTGGCGTGCATTGGGGGACTCGATGAAGAATATGTTTGCACTACTTGTATTTCTGAGTTGCTGCGTGGCGATATTTGCTCAGGAAACCAAGAACCCGGTCTCAAGTGCTGTTCGGGAAATCCTCGCGCGGCAGCAGAAAAACCTGGTTGCTGCAGCTGAGGAAATGCCGGCCGACAAATACGACTACAAAGCCACTCCGCAGCAGATGAGCTTTGCCCACCTCACCATGCATGTCACGGAAACTAACAATCTTCTCTGCGCGAAGGTGGCTGACGTTGCGGAGCCGAAGGTCGCTGAACTGAAAGAAACCGATGGCAAAGACAAGCTGGTCGCGGCTATGAAGAGTTCTTTCGACTTTTGCACCACCACCCTGGCCAAGGTCGACGATTCCAAACTCGGCGATGAACTGGAACTGTTCGGCGGCCACAAAGGAACGCGCGCCATGGCCATGTTTATTATTACGAACGCTTTGGCAGATCATTACAGCGTGGCGGCAACGTATCTCCGTCTCAATGGCATGCTGCCGCCGAGCGCGCAGAAAAAATGACACTGTCATCCTGAGCGAAATCTGACTCGCTAGCGAATCGGACACAAAGTCGATGGTCGAAAGCCGATGCTGCGTATCAATGCTGTAAGTGTCGTTACTGGTTTGGTCTTCGTGATAGTTGCTGCCTTCCTTCGCTATTGGTACGTCTTACGGAAGTTGGGATTGAGTCTGAGATTCGAGTCAGATCCTACAGGAATCGACACTCGTCTTCTGTTCCATCACCCCTTGATCTATGCGGCGGTCGTGTTCTTTATTGGCCTGTATGTTGGCGGGAGAATCTTGCACTGACACGGTTCGCGACATAGACAACGTGCCGGCAGACTTATTGCTTATTCGATTTGCACCAGCCCCCCGGCAGAGGCGGCAGCCGGGGCTGGCGAGGGATACTGAGGCGCGCGCCAGGAGTCCAGTATCGAAACTTGATGCACGCAGGAAACTGTGCAATGAGGCGCGCAGGACTTCTCGGTCACGTACTCCCTGCGAAGATCGTGCGCGGTATATTTTTCCAGCGGAATGGCGGGATAACCGCGCTGCTGGGAGCAGTAGTGCACCAAGCCATCCTCACAGATATATAGATAGCGCGCACCCGCCCGGCAACGCCACTGATTCGGCCGGCCTTGCGCAATATTGTCCTGGAAGGCATTGATGCGGGTGAAGCTGCGCTTCTCGAGTGCCTTCATTTCGTGATAGATGCGGCGCTCCTCATCAGCGAGCGGCTGCAGCTGTCCATCACCATCGTGGATGATTCCGACCGTCGAACTGAATCCCAATGCAAGAGCGCGTTTGCCGATGGTCAGCGCATCCTGCGGGTTGCGCACGCCGCCTCCCACCACAGAGTTGATATTCACATGGAATTCGGCGAATTCAGCCAGCATTTCGAGCTTCTTATCCAAAACCTTCAGGCTCTTTTTGGACACTTCGTCCGGAATGACATTGTCGATCGAGATCTGCAGCCACTCAAGGCCGGCCCGATTCAGACGCTGAATCCGCTCCGGCACTAGCAGGTATCCATTGGTGATCAGTCCCGCGATCATTCCATGCTTGCGGATGCGCCGGATGATCGCATCGAGTTCTGGGTGTAGCAGCGGTTCTCCACCACTGATTGTGATGATCGAAGTTCCGAGCTCTGCCAATTTGTCCACGCGGCGAAACATGTCTTCCGTACGCACAGGCTTGGAGAAGTCGTCGTACTCGTTGCAGTACTCGCACGCGAGATTGCAGCGCCGGATGGGGATAATGTGCGCGAGAAGCGGATGATCGCTCGAGAGTAGTCCTCGAAAGATTTCGCGAGTGGAGCGAATACTTCGCGAAACACTCTTCACTCGGCGGCGCAGACGTATGCTGGTGGAGGGCATTAGTTGTTATTAGAACACACAGATTTCATTTGGACGCTGTCCGCGCATTTTGCGGCAGTTTTTTGCGGTTGAATGGCAGGTTGGTGGGCGCCAGCTCGGCGCGAGCACACTCAACTTTTGTGCCGATCACCAGAGCAATACTGACGACGAATCGGCAATTTGCCCACGATTCGAACCGCGGATCCCTCGTCGCACGTACTCCTCGAGATAAGTCTTCGGTTCCTAAAACAGGTTCCAAAGGAACTGGTTGTAAACCTCGTGATGGAACTGGACCTCGGGTGCTTTCACAAAGGTGCCGAGCTGCCGTGCACATCGATCCGCTGAAGCTTCTTTCAGTTCTGCATAACGATTCTTCACATCTTCGCCCAACAGTTTGGTCGTCCAATCGGCTTTACGGAAATTTGCAATCGCATCATAAACGTTGTCGGGCAAATAGCGCTGCGCCTGACGCAGGTTTTTGATCTTCGCAGTTTCGCCCTCAATGCCTGTTTTAAAAATCGCGTGCATCACCAGGTAGGGATTCGCATCCGGAGAGACCGAGCGCACCTCGACGCGCATGCTTCGTTCATTCCCGATGGGGATACGAACCATGGAGCCGCGATCGGTCGGAGACGCTTTCAGTTGATTGGGCGCCTCAAAATGAGGATCGAGCCGCCGGTACGCATTTACGCTAGCATTCAGCAGCAGGCAAATATCATTTCCATGGGTAAGAATGCGGTCGATGAACTCCCAGCCGAATTTGCTGAGTTTCTCTTCGCCTTTTGCGTCCCAGAAAAGATTTTTTCCACCCTTGCTGATGGACACGTTGGTATGCATGCCACTGCCGTTCACCCCAACCACCGGCTTGGGCAGGAATGAAGCCGTGCAACCCATTTTCGTGGCAAC
Source organism: Acidobacteriaceae bacterium (assembly GCA_019237515.1). The sequence continues at coordinate 9,633 of JAFAGX010000243.1, read as the reverse complement.
TTGACGGCACACCAACTTATACAGCTGAATCTGGTCTGCGGCCGCAACCACTTCTCCGTAGCCGTAGTTGATTTCAAATTGCGAAGGCGCAACCTCCGGGTGGTCCTTTTCATTCTGGAATCCCATCGACCTCTGCACTTCCGCGACGGTATCAATGAACGTGCGCAGCGGATCGCCGGGAAGTGAGTGGTAGTACCCACCAGTGTTTACATATTCGAACCTATGTGTTTCATGAAAGCGCCGCTCCGCGTCGGCCCCCTGGAATAGAAATCCTTCGATCTCATTGGCGGCGTTTAAGGTGTAGCCATGCTTCTTGTTCAGGGATCCGGCATAGCCCTTCAGCACGCCGCGAATGTCCGCAGCATAGGGTTCGCCGTTCTTGTCGATGACGTCGCCGAACACCAGCACCTTACCTGGACCGAAAATATCCGCGGGGCCCCAATAAAAAGCGCCCCAATCGATGCCCAACCGGAGATCGCTCTCTCGCTGCGCCGTAAAGCCGCGAATTGAGGAGCCATCAAAAGTCAGGTTATCGAAGCTCTTAAGCAGAAATTTCTTGTCATAGTCCAGCATGTGCAACCGGCCTTCGAGGTCGCTGAACAGCACGGTCACAGCTTTTATGCGTTTTTCGCCGCTCAGGTATTCCAGGCGCTCCTCCTGGATTTTGTGCGGCGCAACCCGTGCCTGGCGCTGCTCTTTTGCGTTCAGATTCAACTCTTCCAGTTCGTCATACGGGATCGCCAAAAAATTACGCAGTTCGTTCGACATGGATCTCCTTAGATGTTCTGTCAATTCGGGGCACAGCGATGAGCTTTGGGGGACTGATAAGAACACGTAAGGGTATCGCGGAGGCGTTGTCTCAGCCAATCAAAAAAGATAATGGGGTATATACGGCGAATTTATAGGACCGAATCTGGCAGCTTTGAGGACATGGCGGTGGCAATCACCTGTTCGGGGCTCCAGCCGTGTTGGCGAAAATGCCTGATGCTGAGGGCGTCGTGGCGCTTTGCCAGGCGTGCACCTGACGTGTCAGTCACAAGATCACAGTGATAGAGAGCAGGTGGTGTCCAGCCGAATGCCTGATACAGCAGCAGCTGACGAGCAGTGGATTTAAGCAAATCAGCTCCCCTAACCACTTCGGTGATCTGCATTTCTGCGTCATCGACTGTGACTGCGAGTTGATAGGCAGGCACATCATCTCGCCGCCAAACAACAAAATCTCCGAAATCGCGTCCCGCTATCACTGTTTGCGGACCGAAATGGAGATCGACAAACGAAATCTTTTCTCCGTCCGGCACTCGAAAGCGCCAATTCACGCCAACTGGTTGAGCGAATCGCTTTGCGTCCGCGCGGTTCCGGCAACGACCGGGATAAATCGGTTCGTCATCGGTATCGTTGGGAGCACTCGCGGCTTCAGCCAAATCCTTACGTGAGCACGTGCAAGCGTAGATGAAGCCGTGGTCGCGGAGTTGACGCCAGGCCCGGAGATAATGGTCGCGCCGCTCGCTCTGCGAATAAGGGGCGAATGGGCCACCACAATCCGGACCTTCACCCCAGTGAATGCCAAGCCAACGCAGATCTTCTAGCATCGCCTGCTGAAACTCAGCCCGAGAACGCTGCGGATCGAGATCTTCGTTTCGCAGAACTAAAGTGCCGTTATGTTCCAAAGCTCGTTGGGCAGCGATCCAAAACGTCCGGGCATGCCCAAGGTGCAGCAAGCCAGTGGGTGATGGCGCCAGTCGGCCCCGGTAAGTAATGCCACTCACGGCAGCATTGTATTGAAAATGCTTTCCTATGCTTCCAGTCTGGCATTCATTGTGATATTTGCTTTGAGGACCTTGGAAACCGGGCAACCGCTCTTTGCGTTCTCGGCAGCTTTCTGGAACGCGGCTGCATCCGCGTTCGGCACGTGCCCTACGACGTCCAGATGAACGGCTGTGATGGTCCAGCCGGCATCAAGCTTCTCCATGGTGAGGGTTGCGGAAGTCTCGATACTCGATGGGCTGAGGTTCGCGTTCCCCAACTGGGCCGAAAGCGCCATGGAGAAACATGCCGCGTGGGCCGCGGCGATCAACTCTTCAGGATTTGTTCCCGGGGTATTTTCGAATCGAGTGGAAAATGAGTACGGAGTGTTGGTCAAAACGCCGCTCGCCGACGAAACCGAGCCCTTGCCGTCTTTGAGACCGCCTTTCCAAATTGCACTTGCCTTGCGTTGCATTCGTCTCTCCTCAAAAAATGTAAATACTTCTTCATTGTAGATGGATCGCGAAAGCGTGTCAGGCGGCAAGCTTTCTGATCACGAGTTGCTGGTTCGCTGCGGAGGTTTTATAGTGTCGTAGCTGGAGGAACCAGTAGACGCATGTTGCGAATGCTTTTGCATTGGATCGTCAGTGCACTGGCTGTCTGGATCACATCCCAGGTGGTGCCGGGGTTCATGGTCAGGGGCGCAGCGGCAGCGCTGATTGCCGCCGTAATGATTGGACTGGTCAATGCCACCCTCGGGCTCTTTTTGAAAGTCATTACCTTTCCACTAACCATTCTCAGCTTGGGAATTTTCTGGTTTGTCATCAACGCACTGATGCTGGAACTGGCGTCAGCTTTTGTGCCTGGTTTTCACATACAGAACTTCTGGTCGGCGTTCTGGGGAGGCATCGTCCTCACCGTTGTTAACATGTTGCTTAAATGGCTTGTGTTACCTGGCCGATCGCGGGCGTAACTAAGGTCCGACCACTTTTCTGATTGACGCTCCTGCCTGAACAGGGCAGACTGTCTGCACAGCTTTCCACCGCCAATATCCTCCTTTTGGGGTTGCGTGATGCACAGAGTTGGGGTGTCTTTTGTTGTGGACCTGGCGCTGGCCTTTGGACTTGCAGGCTTATTCTGGCCAGAAAAGCTGGCTCCGGTATTTGACGTTCTGATGTTTCCGTGGCCATGTACGTATCGAACCGTACGTACGAACAGCATCATGGCACTTGTGCTGGCAGGCCTGCTGTTCCTCTGTCTGCTTGCGGGCAGATGAGCGCAGCGGATCGGGACTAATGGAAGATCGCGATTTGCCGGACGATAATGACGGCGAGTTAGCCGCCTCTTTTGAAATACTGCACCGCGCGTTCGTGGGCCTCAGCCTTTTGGCGCGTGCGGAATGTGCCGAGATTACGCCGTTTGCCTGTCTTGGCATTCTTCTTGCGAGAATATAGCCGGTACTCTCCAGACTTAAGTTTTCGAATCATGCTTTGACTCCGGTTCTTCGATGCCGGAACCCAGCTCTCTGGTTTGTCTTCTCAGGAGCCCAACCGCGAGTGTCTGAATGCTGGGTTCATCCCCGAAGCCCTGCAACCAAATCACATCTGGCTCACGGCGAAACCACGTCAGCTGGCGCTTGGCATAATTCCGGTGTGCCTGCTGGGCAGCGGCAATTGCCGCAGTGCGATCAAGTTGGCCATGGATGAATTGCTTCGCTTGCTTGTAACCAAGTGAGCCGAGGGGTTGAGCTGTGTCACCGTAACGTTCCCACAGCTTCTTCGTTTCGTCCCCCAGACCGTTATCAAACATTTGGGCTGCCCGCTTGTTTATTCGGTCGTAGAGAGCTCCGCGATCCGGATTGAGACCGATCAGCAAAACGTCAAATCCACGCAAGGGCTCACGGCCCTGTTGCCACATCGTGGACATCTTCTGCCTCGAAGCCAGGCATACCTCGATCGCACGAACAATTTTCGGAACGTCATTTGAATGGATCTTCTGCGCGGAATCCGGATCCAATCGCTTCAGGAGACGATGAACGTAAGTCGACCCCTTTTCGGCTGTCCGCTGGCGGAGTCTTTCTCGCAACGCGGCGGAGCGCTGTGGGCCGGGAAATAAACCGTTCAGCAAGGCACGAAGGTAAAGGCCCGTGCCGCCAACGACGATGGGCAAATTACCACGCGAACTAATATCACGGATCACCTGGCGCGCAATACGCGCATATTCACCGGCGGTCATGTAGCCGGTGGGCTCGACGAAATCTAGAAGATGGTGAGGAATTCGGGCGCGTTCGGTTCGGGTTGGTTTGGCTGTGCCGATTTCGAATTCGCGATACATGGCGACAGAGTCACAATTCACGATTTCGCCGTGAAAGTGCTCAGCCAAGAGCAGCGACAACGCAGTTTTGCCGCTTCCAGTAGGTCCCAGGATTGCAACCAGCAGCGGCTCACCGCCCACTTCAGCGTGCGCCCCAGGGAATGTGGTGCCAATAGCGAACGAGGGTAAGAATCAGAACGATGGCGGCGATGACGAGAACGCCCGTAGTCTCGACTGTATAGATTTCAGGAATTGGATGCCGCTCTGGCGGCGTACGAACGGGCTGCTTTTTTGGAGCGGCTGCGCCCATATCGCATATTGTAGCCCCGCGCCGCCCCAATTTTCATTGAACCGGTGCGGGCCGAGACGAGAGAGGACGGAATCAGGAATGGCTTCAGCCCCGGATCGCGGAACGGATTTTCGGATTGCTCGAAAGCGCTGTCTTTACCGTCGAGTCGGTTTCGACGAGTTCAAGAACTTTTCTCGTCACCTTCTCATCAATGTCGGGCGCTCTTCGGATCTCGACCGGATAGCGCACCAAGAGTTCCAGTCCAGCATCGGCGAATTGCAGGCGTGCTTCAGGATGTGGCGCCGAAATCTGGATGTCCATGCGGCGCTCGATTCCCCTATGCTGGCGCTCGATTTCCGGCCGGTATTGCGAGTAAACGTCATTGACTGCCGATACCAACTTCTCCTGGGCGGCCTTGTGGTTGCCGTTCGGGGCGACCGTGACCACGACCTCGTGCCAGGTATATTCGGTTCCCGGGATTTGCTTGAACAAAGGCGTGCCGGCCTGGAAGAGAACCGAATTCGAAACCACGACGAGGCGCCCGGTGGGATAGAAATCGACTCCTGTGCCGGCGAGTTCCATCAGGTACATCCGCACCAGGCCAATATCGACCACGTCGCCGGTGATACCAGCGACGCTGATGCGATCGCCAACTCGGATGCCATATCGGCCAATGATGAAGAAATAGGCAGCAACCGAAAGCAGAAGAGCCTGTAATGCCACGGCGACGCCCGCCGTAATAAATCCAGCAAAGGTTGCAAGCGAACTGAATTCACTGACGAATCCAAATACCAGAACGAAAACGACAAGGGCGCCAATGACCACGCGCCGTAGTACCAGGAATTGGCGTCGACGGCGCGGATCTCCGATGTAGCGAAAGGTGATCCGCCGCCACATCTCAGATATCAACAGCACTAGAGCGAGCGCGAGGATAATCCCGACTGCACGGAGCAGAACCGATCGAAGGACGTATCTGGATTCGCGCGTGATTGAGCCCCGCCATTCGTCCAGGTTGGCCTTGCTGTCATTCAGCACGATCATTTCCTGGCTCAGCGGGAGCAGTGCGCCGGAAAGGCCTTTGAAGCGATCGGTTACTTGCTGGAACGTTTGTTTTTCAGTTTGGAGTTGGCGAGCATTATTTGCCGGAGGCTGACTAGCGATTTGCTGGCTTTGCTGAATAGCGGACCTTACAGCATCCCGCAATGGAGTGCGCAAATGATCGACCAAACCGCTAATGTAGTTCGTTTGATCGATCACTTGATTGATCTGGTGGACCGCTGCCATGTAGTCGTACAGCGTCATAGCCTCGCTGATCAGCCCGCCAGTGTTGGCTAGAGCTGGTTTCGCCGGAGTTGCGGCATTCGTTGTCTTTGCAGGGTTGGCAGTCGAGCCGAGTACTTCGGGCACTGACCTGGCGAGTTCGTTGATACTGCCTTCCAGTCCTCCTCCGACTTCACCATTGGTCTGGACGAAAGAGGCCATTTTCTGCACAGCATCGAGCAACGCTTTCTGGAGGTCTAATTGGCTTTGGATTGCATCTCGTTGCGAGATCAGTGCCATGCGTCGGGATGGCGTCGCGCGGGAAATCTCTCCGTTGATTTTTTCCAGCTGGGACTGTAGTTGCTCGATCTGAGCGGTAGTTCTGGCCTGCAATTGGACCAAGTTCTGCTGCTGCGTCGTTTCAGCCTGCGGACTGGCGCTGCCTGTGGATTTTTGTTGGGCGATTATCAGCGCTGCTTCGGCTCTTGCCGACTCGAATGCCAGACGAACAACTTCAGCGCCGACACGCTGGATGTTGTCCTGATAAATGGCATCGGTGGGAAGCCCAACAGAGGAGATCCCGGTGGTCGCCCGGCGATACCAACTGATGATTTCGTTGAGGTGGCGCAGCACAGCCGCAGAATCGATTTGCAGCGGAGGCAGCGTATTGGGCGAGGCTTGCGTGGTCTGTTCTGTTTGACTTGGTTCACGCGAGCGGTCCTGGTCGGCAGGATTCGGTGCTTGGGCTAACAAGCGTACGCAGGTCAATGCGGTCGAAAAAGCCACAGTAAGCCAAATTGCAGGGGCGCGCCTGTTCCGGAGTTTTGACATATGGCCGGTTCTTAGCATCAAGTGCTGTGTAGTCTAATCCATTCTTGCCGGGCAAGCGGGACGGGGCGCAAACCTTCTGTTCCTCTTCGAGGCTTTGGCAGATCTTAACTTTGAACGGAACTAAGTTGACGCCGGGTGCGTACCATCGTCCAAACAGTGGGCGCTGTATGTCTCCGCCCCCCAGGAGCAGCTTATGCGTCGTTTTGCGTTCGCCTTGTTGGGATTGTATCTCGGCCTGACTCCTCTCGCGCATGCTGACGAGTGGTCCAAGACTTACACAATAACCGGAAAACCTGATCTGCGGGTGCAGACCTCAGACGCCAATCTGAACGTGGACACCTGGGATAAGAACACGATTGATGTTCATGTCACCAGCAGCCACTACAAGATTGGCAATGGAGGAATCACGATTTCCGAACACCAGAACGGCGACAGCGTGGAGATTGAGCTACGATACCCGCACCACATCGGCATCAGTTTCGGAGGCCTCACTAGCTACCGCGTCGACGTCAACATCCATGTGCCACGCGAGGGGTCGGTAAATTTGCGAACCGGCGATGGCGCGATCGCCCTCTCCAATTTCAAAGGCAATATGGAACTGGAAAGCGGCGACGGACACGAAGCGATCAACTCCGTCGAGGGAACGCTGCATGCGCACACCAGCGACGGCCGCATTTCGGCCAGCGGGAGATTCGATGCCCTCGACCTGCACACGGGTGACGGTCGTATCGAAGCGCGTGCTTTGCAAGGTTCTGTCGTCACCTCGAACTGGAGTCTGCGTAGCGGAGATGGAAGTGTCACGTTGCAGTTACCGGAGAATTTAGCTGCCGATGTGGAACTGCGAACGGGAGATGGACATATCACTGTCAGCTTCCCGCTGACCGTGGAAGGGACTCTGAGTGAAAAGAACATCCGTGGGAAGTTGAATGGGGGCGGCAATCTGCTCAGCATTCACACCGGGGACGGGTCGATCCGGATTGATAAGTCCTAAGTCGGTCAGGTCTGTCGTTGTTTGTAGCCGGAACAGGTAAGGACGGGAAGCCTGGGGTACTTGGGAAATCGACTGTCAGTTAGAGCCAGTTGGCAACGCAAGAACACCGAGCCACGATCTGATTTGATCCAGGCGGCATGTTCACAGTGCGCACAAAGTCCTGTCGCAGGTGGGGTTTGCGAAGACTTGGGATTGGCCATCCACTGAGCATAACCAAATTAACCAAACTAAAGGACAATCTCTCATGGACGAACTTCTCTAGCGAAACGCCCCAGAATCAAGTGATTTTGGCAGAAAACCATGTCTGGATTGTGGTAATCTAAGCCCCTGAAGTTCATATCCCAAGGGGTGAGATTTTATGCAGTGGAGCACACCGCAGTTTGAGGAAGTCACGCTGAATTGCGAGATTAATTCCTACGTCAGTGCATCGATGTAATTTGTGCGCTTAGAAATTCTGGGTTCTGCCGCAGGGGGCGGTTTTCCGCAGTGGAATTGTAACTGCGAAAACTGCCGAGATATGCGGGCCGGAACGTTTTCAGGAACCGCCCGCACACAAACTCAACTCGCCGTAAGTTACGATTCCCGTTCGTGGTTTTTGCTCAACGCCTCTCCAGATCTGCGCCTGCAGATCGAGTCATCATCTTTTCTCCATCCGCGCGAAGGTCAGCGCCATTCTCCTATTGCCGGCGTGCTGGTGACCGGGGCTGATGTAGATCAAGTCGCCGGTCTGTTAACGCTTCGCGAGTTTCAGCCGTTTCAAATCTATTGCACGCCGTCAGTCGCATGCATCCTTCGAAGAGATAATTCGATTTTCAGGGTGCTGAACCGGATTTCAAACCAAGTTTCGTGGACAGAGATCAAGGCCGAGCAAAGCTTTCCGCTGCTCGACTCCCAGGGCAATGAGTCTGGAATTCGCGCCACGCTTTTTGATTTAGGGGGGCACTACCCAGATTACATCGGGCCTGACCGGGCAAAAACTCTGCGACCAGAGGAAGCTCAGGTCGGAGTGATCCTGCAATCGTCGCAGCGCACGATCGCCTACCTTCCTACAATTTCGGCACTAAACCACGAGTTACTTCAGCAACTGAAATCGGCAGACCTGTTCTTCTTCGATGGGACTTTCTGGAGCGATGACGAACTTCGTCGCGTGAAGGGCAGCGGTCCAACTGCACGCGAAATGGGGCATGTGCCGGTTTCAGGACCGGAGGGCAGTTTACAAATGCTTGCTGGCCTGCGGCATCCGCGAAAAGTCTACATCCATATCAACAACACGAATCCCATGCTGAACGAATCGGGCCCGGAATATCGCCGGGTGCGTGATGCTGGCTGGGAAATCGCAGCAGACGGAATGCGCTTTGAAATCTGAATACTAAGCCGCTACTCCTTCACACCTAATTGCCAGAACAGAAAAGAAAACATGTCGGTGCTTTCTTCTACCTGTTTGGTGATCGGCTTACCCGCGCCGTGTCCAGCTTTGGTTTCAATTCGCAGCAAGATGGGGCGCTGGGAGCTTTTTCCATTTGCAGCCTTTGCCTGGAGTAGCGCGGCCATTTTCTTGGCGTGCATGGGATCAACGCGCGTATCGGTGTCGGCGGTCATGAAGAGGATAGACGGGTATTCGGTTCCCGGTTTCACGTGGTGATACGGCGAGTACGCATACAACCATTCGAATTGCTTGGCGTCATCGGCTGAACCGTATTCGGGAATCCAGAGCTTCGCAATCTGGAAATTCTGATAGCGCAACATGTCGAGCAACGGGACCTGGCAAACCACGGCTTTAAACAAATCCGGACGCTGCGTCAAGGCCGCACCCATGAGCAGACCACCGTTTGATCCGCCTGTGATCGCGAGATGATCTTTGTCTGTAAATTTTTGAGCAACCAGGTACTCGGCAGCAGCGATGAAATCGTCAAAGACATTCTGCTTCTTGTCCAGCATCCCGGCGCGGTGCCAATCTTCGCCGAACTCGGATCCACCGCGGAGGTTGGCGAGCGCGAAAACGCCGCCGTGTTCCAGCCACATGAATCGGCTACCACGAAATTCCGGTGTCATGCTGACATTGAAACCGCCATAGCCGGTCAGCAGCGTGGGATTCTTGCCATCAAGCACCAAGCCTTTTTTGTGGCATACAAACATCGGGACTTTGGTGCCGTCCTTCGAGGTGTACCAGAGTTGTTTCACTTCATAACCGGCTGGATCGATGCCG
>JAFAGX010000148.1 GCA_019237515.1 Acidobacteriaceae bacterium | reverse complement strand
TGCGCGTCACTGTTGAATTTGCGGATGCCTTCGGCCAGCTTCTCGGTCGCCATCGCATCTTCGTTGTGCATCCAGCGGAATGCTTTTTCGCTCAAACGCAGTTGCTCGTCTTTGCTCGCGTTCGCTGCGGCCGGATCAAGCTTGCGTTGTACCACACCCTGAGTCTGCTCCAACTGGTCGAGCAGGTCGGGGCTGATGGTCAGCAAGTCGCATCCCGCGAGGTGGAGAATCTGACTCACGTTGCGGAAACTCGCTCCCATGATCTGGGTTTTGTAACCATACTTCTTGTAGTAGTTGAAAATGCGCGTGACAGAGGCAACGCCGGGGTCCTGATCCGGCGGAATTTCTTTGCCGCCTCCTTCTTTCTTGTACCAGTCGTAAATGCGGCCGACGAAGGGCGAGATCAAGGTGACTCCAGCTTCGGCGCACGCAATTGCCTGGGCGAAACTGAAAAGCAGCGTCAGGTTGCAATGAATTCCTTCCTGCTCCAATTCGTTCGCTGCCTGAATCCCTTCCCAAGTGCTCGCGATCTTGATCAGGATCCGCTCGCGGGCCACGCCTTTTTTCTGATAAAGCGAGATGAGTTTGCGCGCCTTGGCGACAGTTCCCGGAGTATCGAAACTGAGACTCGCCGCGACTTCAGTGGAGACGCGCCCGGGAACAACCTTCAGAATTTCGCTTCCGAAAAGAACGAACATCTGGTCGATGAACTCTTCCGCCATCTGCTGGTGGCTGCCGCCCAGGTCGGAAGCCTTTTTCGCGGCTTCTTCGACGAGATGCCGATATTCCGGCATCTGGGCAGCGTGATAAAGAAGAGAGGGATTGGTGGTTGCGTCTTGCGGATGATGGCGATGGATCGCTTCAATATCGCCAGTGTCAGCGACGACTGTTGTGTACTGTTTCAAAGACTCGAGCAACGTCATGGTTTTCTCCTATGGGCAATCTCAAGAACCTAATTTTTCTGTGTGGCGACAGCTGGCGCCGGCGTGAGCAGCTTCTCAATCGCGCGGCCCATGGTGGCATTCATCTCAGCGACCACCGCGGGCACATCGCGCTTGCCGACAGTCCCCGTCTCGGAAACCTCGTTCGTCCAGACGGTCGCGCCGGTCGCAAGGCTCGTCATCTGGGCAGAGATCGCAACCTCAACCTTGACCTCGCCGCCGTAATCAAGTTCCTCAAGTTTCTCGAGGCGTCCGCTGAGAACGTAATCAATGTCTGAGCGACCATCGTACGACCTGACCTGGGCGAAATTTCCGCTTGCGCGCAGACGTTCCGTTACCGCATTTGTCACGAAATCGCGTGGATCCACCGCCCAGCGCTGATAGTTGTAAAAACCGATTTGTTCCGGAGAGGTTTTATAGACGATGGCTCCTTGATGCAGGTAACTCGGCGATCGGAACTCGCGTACGGCCAGGCATGTCCGGACACCTTCCGCCGCTGGTGGATCTGGCGGCGGAGGCACGTGGAGCGTGTAGTAGTTCGGATATTTCGCTGCGCCGCCGCAACCGGTCAGCAAAAGCACGACCGTCAGACCAAGCGCAATTGTCAGACTCTTCATATTAATGCTCCGTATTCCGGTTCGTTCACGGTCTGTTCTCCCAGGTCAGCTCGCAAAATCGCTCGCGGGACCTGGGGCACCCAGCTTCTCCATTTCATTCTCATTGATGCGGAACTTCTCGCTCTTTGGGCTGCTTGATGCGAATCAGGCTCCACGGGCGCTGCTTCAGCGAATCAGTCAGCTGATCCAGATTGTCGGTTGCGACGCGCAGGTTTTCCACAGTGTCGTCAATCTTGTAGTCATTCGCACGAATCACAACCTGCATGTCGCCTAACAACGCTTTGGCTTGCTGCAAAGTGACCTGCAACTCAGCTAGATCTTTGCGAAGCGGTTCTCGCGTATCCGCGACCGTGCCGTTTACGTTTTGAATGGTTGCATCTGCATGCTCGGTTAGCGTGTTCAGCTGATCCGTGAGACGATCGATTTTCGGTCCTTCAGTGGCCAGCAATCCGTTGACATTATCCAGAACGGCTTGAATTTTCTCCTGGTTCGGCTTGCCTGTCATGGTGTTCAGGTTGGCGAGGAGAGCATGCGCGTCCCCAGTGATGCCTTGCAATTCTCCGCGTGCCTGGGTAATCAGCCCGTCGGCGTTGTCTGCAACAGTAGCCATTTTCCCGGCAATTTCATCGAGGCTCGCCTCTTCTCGTGAAGGGATATCTGATCCGGGCGGAAGGCGCTTGGCTTCGTTGCTGCCGGTGGTGATCGATAACGCAGCACCGCTCATGACGCTGACGATGCCAAGTTTGGCTATGGACTTCTCGTTTAGCGGCGTGCCTTCTTTGACGTCTAGCGAGATTTCAATTTTCGTAGGATCAGCCGACGCGGGGTGAACGGTCTTTACTTTTCCTACCGTGATTCCGCCGAACAGGACTGGGGCCCCGGGCTCGAGTCCACCGGCGTAACGCAGATAAGTCTTGTATGGAACTTTTCCCCCGCTCATCTGCACATTAAGAAGATAGATAATGGTGAACGCCAGGATCGCAAAACATCCCAGCACGAAAGCGCCGACTTTTGCCTCGGTTGTCACGGTTGTGCCTCCTGACCCTGCAGGTAATTTTCGAGGTAAGCGGCCACTGCGGGGGTTTGCGCGATATTGTCGGGAACGCGATCCAGGAACTGCCGCACGCGCGGATCCTGGCTTGCCTTGATTTCGTCTCTCGTTCCCACGGCGCGGAATTTGCCTTTGAACAGCATTGCAATGCGATCGGCGATGCGGAAGGCGCTCGGCAATTCATGGGTCACGACGATCACCGTCACCTGGAACACTTCTTTGAGAAGCAAAATGAGTTCATCCAATTCGGCTGCCACGATGGGGTCGAGGCCGGCAGAAGGTTCGTCCAGCACGACAATTTCCGGGTCGAGTGCGAGCGCCCGCGCGACGGCAGCGCGCTTCTTCATCCCGCCTGAAAGCTCCTGAGGAAATAACTTGCCGAATTCGGCCAGTCCAACCACCGCCAACTTCATCCAGACCATCAGTTCGATAATCGATGGCGCGAGCCGGGTGTGTTCGCGCAGCGTCAGAGCCACATTGTCCGCGACTGAAAGCGAATTGAATAAAGCGGCGCTTTGAAAAGCTACTCCCATCGACCGGCGGATCTTTTTGAGTTCGGCGGGCGAGCAGCGCGTGATATCAACTCCCTTTACAAATACGCTGCCTGACTTTGGCCGCTCCAGCCCAAGGATCTGCCGCAGAAGCGTGCTCTTCCCGGAACCGCTCCCGCCCAGCAAGACCATCGTCTCTCCATGTTCGATGTCCAGACTCAGGCCGTCGAGCACACGATGCCCATCGTAGTCAACCACCAGGTCGCGAACCGAAATGATCGCCATCACTGCCCCACCGTGAAGTAAAAAATTGCTGTAAAGACGAAGTCCGCAATGATCACCAGAAACGTGGATTTGACCACGGCACTGGTCGTGGAGCGGCCTACGGAATCCGGCCCGCCGCGGACGCGAAATCCTTCGAGGCAGCTCACCTGGGCAATGATTGTGGCGAACGCCAGGCTTTTGATCAGGCCCGCGATGACATCCCGGAGTTGGATCGATTCGAACACATCCCGCAGGTACACCCCTAAAGAAAGACGGGTGCTGAAAAACATGAACAGTCCGCCGGCGAAAATGCCGCAAAGGGTTCAAATGGTTGTGAGACAAGGAACCGTGATCAGAGCGGCAAGGTACTTCGGCGCCAGGACGAACTCGATCGGTTCCAGCGCCATGACCCGGAGTGAATCGAGTTCCTCGGTTACCTTCATGGTGCCAATTTCAGCCGCAAACGCCGAGCCCGAGCGGCCACTGACAGCGATGGCCGTGAGAAGCGGACCGAGTTCACGCGTGAAGCCGACGGACACGAGGTCAATGACGTAGTGAATGGCTCCGAAGCGGCGGAGTTCAGAGGCGCCCTGCATGGCGAGAATGAATCCGGTGCAAATCGCCATCAGGGATACCATCGGCAGAGCGTCTACTCCGATCTGCAGCATCTGCCGCACCGATTCTTTCCACCGGTACCGGTTGCCTACCAATGGCAACACATTAACCATGCTGCGCAACGTGGACCACCACTGAATATTGACGCTCCCGACGTAGTCGAGATGATTGATGGTGCTTTTACCGACATCTTCCAGGACGTTTGGCATCAATTCACCTCAACCGGCGGACTGTCTTTGCAGCCACTATCGAACACCGCTTGCAGGCCAGTCACCTGAAACAAACGAACCACGCGACCATGCAACCCTTTCAAACACAATGTCGATTGACGATGACGCGCGAGCTTGAGCGCTTCGAGCAGGGTCGCGATTCCGGCGGCATCAATAAATGAGACCTCGGCCAAGTCCACGATGATGATTTTCGGCACTTGCCCTTGCAAGATGGCCAGAAGCCGATCCCGAAGAGCTGGAGAAGAATCGAGTCCCACTCGTCCTCTCAAGCGCACGACCACGCGTTTATCGCTATGATCCACATTAATGTCGAGGCTCTCGCCTTCGGTGACCAAGTCTTGTGTCAACGTAGTACCCCACGTTTGCTCAGGGCATGCAGGTTTCCATTCAAAGACGCATGAGCAAAGGCGCCTATCTTTTTTGATGAGAGCCGTTTAGGTACTCACCTCTGACACCGAGGAACTTCGGCGAGTGTATTTGCCGAAAGCGGTGACAAGCAGTTGGCATCTGACAGAGCCGGAATTATTTTTCAATTTTCGAGAGTAAACTTGGGGATCCTGCGTCGGCCCAAACTTGGCCATAGATTCTTTACAGGAAAGCACTTTATGCAAAAGTGGCCCTTCTGTTGCAATTGCTTTAGGCAGGAGTAGTGTTGGTTCTTGAGCATAGAACCGAAAATGGCATTCCCTGACCGCCGTACCGCTAACGTCGTCCTGACGATCCTGCTTATTGCCGGGGTGTGTGCGTCGGTTTACCTCGCGCGGCGCATCATTCTGATCTTCGTATTCGCCATACTGTTCACCTATTTACTCGATCCCGTCGTTAAGTTCTTACAGCGGCATTCTTTATTTTTCACGGATTTGAGAGGCCCAGCAGTTGTGGAGGTATACGTCTCCATCGTGATTTTGGTCGCGGCTGTGGGATATTCATTTGCCCCAGGCGCTGCGCGAAATGTTGTGAAGCTGATTGATCAGGGTCCGATCGTCCTGGATCGCCTTTCGACCGGGGACATCGCGAGCGACTTGAGAGGCAAATACGGCTGGACCGAGGAGCAAGAATTTCGATTGAGATTTTATCTGGCGAAGCACAAGGATCAGATCCAGCGCCTGATTCCAACCGTGGATGCCTACATTTCAAGTACCGCGTTCATCTTGGGTTGGTTATTGCTGGTTCCTATTCTGGCTATCTTTTTTTTGCGCGACGGCGACCATATCGCAAACGTCC
>JAFAGX010000076.1 GCA_019237515.1 Acidobacteriaceae bacterium | reverse complement strand
ACCGCCATTACAGAAACGGCCAAGCGGCGCCCGAGGAAGTTGCAAGCTTTGCTTATCCAGTGATTCATGTTTTCCTTTCTGGTAACTAATTCATTAGTTGTTGAAGATAAAAAATTTCCCTACGTTGATCTCGCCGGAACTACCGCCGGGCGCGAGTTCACAAAAGTTACACGCCAGATGCACACCGTCCACAATGGCATTTCGGCACCATCACGCTCCTGCCAAATGATGACCACAGATCGTGTGGTGATATCGTGCCGCCCCACGGTTGAAGCGAGTACCACCCTGGCTTTTGGCGAAGTCAATTTTCTTCGCGCCTGTCGCGTTTTCAACCTCGGTATCCTCTGCGTTCTCTGTGGTATCAATGCCTGCGCCATAGTTGGATGAAAGCTCGCCGGCACCAGCATGGCTGGCGCGACGGGCGCAAGATTGGCAGCCATCATCGGCGCAGCATGTTCCGCCGCCGGCTGAAAGCTGATCAACTCCGGAACACGCATCAGCGTGACCATCGACGCCACTGAAAATACCGTGATGATCGCCAACGCCGGCTTCCACATCCGGGTAGCTCCAGGCCGGTTCCCATCCAGAATCTGTGCCACGCGATGTGAAGTCTGACGCATGCGGCCGACAGCAGCCTGTGCCAACGCGATTCCGCGGCGCACAAAACTTTTTTCGGCGACTGCGACTAGCGACCGAGCATAGAGAGCCGGATCCTGCGTTCGCGAAAGGACCACGTCATCGCACGCCATTTCGCGTTCGAGCGAAAGCCGGTTCTCGATCCAGCAGATCGCGGGATTGAAAAAGAAAATCGAACGCAGAATCTTCTGTGCCAGATTCGTGCAATCGTCCCACCGCTTCAGATGCGCCAGCTCGTGAATCAGAATCGCACTCAACTCTTCCGCCGGTAGTTCGGTCAAAGCCCATTTAGGAAGAAGGATCATCGGCCGGAAAAACCCGATCGCGGTCGGCACGCGCAGCTCATCCGAGATCGCCAGCGTTACTTTTCGTGACAGCTCAAACTCGCTCACCGTTCGCTGAACAAGCGGATCAAGCAGCCTGATATCCATTGCCTGATGCCGCTTCCGCAATTTCTGCAATCCCCACAGACCGACTCCAACTCGCAACAGCGCCAACCCCGCAATCAATCCCCACAATGCCAGCAGCCCTTCGCCCCACACACTCGGGACAGTAAACGCCGCACGCCCGACTCCGGCCGCGTCTAAACTCAGGCTGCCAATCAGCGGAGCCGCTCCGATCGCCAGCAACGCCAGGAACCACACCGCAAATCGCGTGCTCGAATTTCTTCGTGCCACCAGCCGCAGCAGAATCCACGCCGCCAATGCGATCACAATTCCCGCCGGAATGCCGTTCAGCAGCCGCTCGGCCACGAGTCCCGCCGCCTGCTCCAGGGGCATCATTCGCTTTTCCCCTTCCGCGCGTGATCGGTCAAAAGCTGCCGCAAGCGGCTCAATTCTTCCTGATCGATTCCCTCGTCCTGCAAAATATTCAGCGCCAGCAGCTCATGCGAGTTCTGGAAAAAGCGCTGTGCCAGGTGGCTGATCTCCGAGCGCGTGGCCTCTTCCCTCTCCACCACCGGCCGGTACACATGGGCGCGGCCGTCT
The DNA here is from genome assembly GCA_019237515.1 of Acidobacteriaceae bacterium. The sequence goes on along the minus strand of JAFAGX010000076.1, from coordinate 6,232 downwards.
TTTATATGTTTCAGGTAGCCCTTCTTTTCCAGAATGCGAATGGTAGTGAGCACGGAGTTGTAGGCCAGCGCGGGCCTTTTGGGGAGCGCCTCCAGCACCTGCTGCACCGTCGACGGCCCTTTTTCCCAGAGCACGTCCATCAGCCGCAGCTCAGCTTCGGTCAGGGTCACGGATTTGGCTGGGGGCACGCTCTGGCTCCTTCTTTTTATTAGACGCAGCAGATTCTCAAAGGTCAACTAAATATTTAGTTGCATTCACTTTCGCTTTGGATGCCCATACCTGCTCGCGTAGGGACAGCCGCTCCCGGCTGTCCGGTCGAGCGCAGCTCGACAGATCCTCATCAGCACCGAGCCACGGAGGCACTGAGCCTCGCCGATCAATCATCATTGTCATCCCGAGCGGAGCCGTTTTTCAGCGGAGGGAGGGATCTTGCGCGGATCGCCACGGCGTTGACACGCGAGGCACTGACTCGCACGTTCCGGCGCGCTTCCTTACTCGGCTGTCCAGTCGAGCGCCGGGTGCCCACCCATTAACGCAAGCGTTCTTCGCGGCGTCAAGGGTCGGATCAAAGCAGTCCCGAGTTGTTATTCCGGAACGCGCTTCAGCGCTGAGGAATCTGCTGTTCTGGATCAAGAGCTGCGGTCGTCGGCAGGAGGATTTCAGAAGAAAAAAGGCCGCAGTTTCTGCGGCCTTGTCGGGAATCTAAATGTCGCTACTTCGACTGAGGCGTGGTCGGCTTGGTTGCAGTGGTGCCGGCGGGCTTGCTGGCGGGCGCAGACGGTTTTGTTACTGCGCCGCTGGTGGCTGGTTTCGTTGCAGGTTTCGCCGGCGCCGGCACACCCGATTGCACGTTATAGGTATCCACGATTGCCTTGGTGATATCGACCGAAGGAGAAGCCCAGAGCACAGGACCATCCGGCCACGGCTTGGAGGTATCAATAATTGCACCGAACCCTTTGTCGCTGGCGTATTTCACGATGACGGGAGCCATCTTCTGCAGGATGCGCTGCGCAATTTCATTTTGCTGGCTCTGTGCGTCGTCGCGAGCGTCTTGTACGGATCGCTCCAGAGACTTCTGTTTCTGCTCAATCTGTTTGACCAGGTTGTTGCGGGCGTCCTCAGTCATCTTGTCGCCGCCGCTGTTGAGCTGCTTTTTCAGGCTTTCGACTTCGTCATTCTGGCCCTTCAGCTCGGTTTGCTTGGGCTCAAGCTTCTTGCCCAGAGATTCAAAATCGCGTTGCCCCTCGTTGCTGGCAAAGATGGCCTGCTCGATGTTGATGGTGGCAATTTTGCTTCCGCCGGGAACGGCGGCTTCTGTGGTCGTAGGCGCACTGCCAGCGGCACTCGGCGCTGCCGGTAAAGCGGGATCAGGGTTGGCGGCTTGTGCCAGCGCGGTAGCAGGAAGGGCGAACACGATGGCCAGGAGAAAACGGACAGACTTGTTTTTCATGGGGCTGCTTTTGAACTCCTTGGAACTGTTTTCGGGAATTTTGTCAGATCGCTTCACAGATCATACTGACCGGGTGAATCCAGTGGCCATGCGATCTAGGCAGGCCCAGTCCCGGCGTCACGCGCCAACGTCGCAAACGCAATGACCACCCTGTTGCTATCTATATTGTCAGGGTGTGGATACTGGCCATTATAGGAACACTGCAGGGTTAGCGTCAAACCGCGTGAGGTGCAGATTAGGGTACCGGTAACGCGTCATTGCGCAGAGAAGGCGAGCAGGACATTGCCCGCCATCGCGTTTGTGTATCCGGTATTCACGTACAGCATTCCGCTGACGATCGCTGGGCCGGAGCCGTTCATCGAGCCGCCATGTGCCTTAACGCCATTAGTGGTGCGAAACTCCTGAGAAGTGTCGAAGTCCCAGATCACCGAGCCGTCGCGAGTGTCGTAAGCGCGCAAATGCCCGTCGAGAGAGCCGGAGAAAATCACTCCAGGAAGTGCGCTCGGAGGGGCCATCTGAGCAGCGCTGCACCCAAACAAACCTGCGCAGGCGGGCTTGGGAGGCGCGGCGTACCACACCTGTTTACCCGTGCGCAGATCGAGAGCAAACAATCCGCCACCGGCCAAAGGATTGGAGTCGTCCAAATCGGATAGTGGAAAATACGCATAGCGGCGGTCGGCAGCGCCTCCCCATTGAATGCCGCCGAGCGGACCGCCATGGCCGATGCGAGTCTTCCAAAGAAGCTTGCCGCGGCGATCCGGGTCGAGCGCATATACAAGACCAGACTTCTGTGCCAGCAGGAGAATGTCGTGACCGTCGGGCAACCTGCTCACAATCGGAGGCGCGCCAAAGTCAAAATCGTCGCCGCGTTTTTCGGGACAGTTATCTTTCTGCTCGGCGACACAGCCGCTGTTCCACAGATCGGTTGAGTTGAATTGCCGGTGCCACAGTTTCTTGCCGGAGTTCATGTCAATGGCGACCACAGCGTCGGATTCGGGAGTTGCGGGACCGGAATAGTTGTTTCCGGTTGCGACATAAAGAACGTGGCGCGCCAACTCAGCAGTCGGCGAGGACCAGATCGCGGCACCTGATGGACCGGAATATTGAACTCCCTGCGGACCTTTGCGAGTCGGATGAGCGACCTCATCGATGGTGTACGTCTGCCAGTCGGTTTTGCCGGAAGTTGCATCCAGAGCGACCAGGCTCCCGCGGAAAGTGCAGCAGGGGTAATGCGGATCGGCAGCAGCTCCCTCTTCGCCAGAGGAAATCGGCACGTACAGCCGAGTGCCAATAAGCAGAGGCGAACCGGTGATGCGGGCGGCAGGATGAGGCTCTGGGTGGACTTTCCAGACGACCGATCCGTCGGAGACTTTAAGCGCGTAAACGAAACCATTGGTGTCGCCAAAAAATGCAGTGTCTCCCTTGTTGCCGATCGAAACCGCCGTCTTGACGGTTGCCGAGGCGCGGAATGACCACCAGATGCAGCCGGTCGCCGCATCGAGAGCATAAACGGTGCCATCTTCGCTGCCGACGAATACTCGACCTGCAAAGGAAGTTGGTTGGCCGAATGTGGCTGCCGCACCGGGGAATCCGAAGGCCCATTTCACCTTCAGATTCTTCACCCGTTCGCGATCGAGGCCTGCGGATGAAGTGGTTTGAAAGCGAGTGTTGCGGGGATCGGCGCCCCATCCTGACCAAACCGGAGGATTGGGCGGCGGATCGAGATCGCGGGCACAGAATGCGGCGGCGCTGGCGGTGGTTGAGACGTCAGGTCGACCGAGATAATCCACGATCGCCGCTTTTTCCGGCTTCGAAAGAAACCTGCCCTGCCATTTCATTCGGCCTGAATTGAGCGCGGCGAGAATGGAAGTTCGCGACATTTCGCGCAACGCGGCTGGTTCGGGAGCACGCATTTCGTTGTCGTTGCGATGACAGCCGGCACATTTTTTGTTGAACAGTGCGGCAGCGTCAATCTGGGGAGGAGGATGCGTTTTCCGCGAGCAGCCCAACAAACTGATGGCCCCAGTGACGATGAGAATGACGATGCAACGCGAAATTGGCCTAAACATGCAAACGCGGTGACCTCGGCGGCGCAGATGAACTTCAATACAGATGCGGCTTGCGGCACGAAAGCTGACGAAAACTAAATAGAGAAACGTAAAGTTTCGTCATCGAACTCATGCGTCCGTCGGACAATCAGTGGACAGCAGAGAAGATGAAAAAATCCTGTAGTCGGTTGGTAGAAGAAAACCGCAGACGCTTCTGGATAAAACCTTAGCTTCGCTTCATTCGCGACAAGGCCATGCGCGCCGCGTGATATCCGCACATTCCATGCACGCTTCCGCCGGGAGGAGTTGATGCCGAACAGATGTAAAGGTTCGGCACAGAAGTGGCATAGTGCTGCCAGGTAGGACGAAACAGAAACTGCCTCAGGTCCAGCGCGCCGCCACCAACGTCACCGCCTATAAGGTTGGCATCCATTTTCTCCAGATCGGAGGGAGTAAAAACTCGGCGGGCGAGAATGCAGTCACAAAAACCAGGCGCGAAACGTTCGATCTGAGCTTCGAGCCTGGGCAGCATGTCAAAAGTCGATCCATTCGGTACGTGACAGTATGCCCATGCGATGTGCTTGCCTGCAGGTGCGCGCGACGGATCAAAGAGAGTTGGTTGAGCCAGGAGAACGAAAGGCTGTTCTGCGGGTAGTCCCTTGCTTACCGCAGCTTCCGATGCGGCAATCTCCTCGAAGGTTCCGCCCAGGTGAACCGTCGCAGCGCGTGCACATTCCGAAGCTTTCCATGGAATTGGATTGCTCAGAGCGTAATCGACTTTGAAGACTCCTGGGCCGTAGCGGAAGTTTTGCAGCCGTTTTTTGTACGCAGGCGAAAGACGAGTGCTGGCGACCTGAAGCAACTGCCGGGGCGTCAGATCACAAAGCATAGCGTCGCTGGGCGGAAGACTCGATATCTCATCGATGCGTGCTGAACAATGAACATTGCCGCCTAATTTCTCTAGATGTGCACATAGAGCGTTGGTGATTGACTGCGAGCCGCCACGCGCGATTGGCCAGCCCACGGCGTGAGCAGGTATCGCCATTAGCAGACCGAAAGCCGCACTTATCGGCGCGTCCAGACTCAAGAAAGAATGGGCGGCAAATCCGGCAAAGAGGGCCCGAGCGCGTTCTTCGCGAAAAAAGCCGAATGCCAGTTTCCTGGCTGAGAGCAGGGCGTTGAGACCAAAGCGCGCCATGAGAAACGGGTGCCGGGGAAAAGTTGGAAGTGGACGCAGAACCTCGGGAACGAATTCGCGCCATCGCTCGGCGAATGGCCGCATGAGGTTGCGCCAGGACTTTCCGTCTGCGCCTAGCCATGATTCCGCAGTCGCCAGGTCACGTTCCATGACTACAGCAGAACCATCCTCCAGTGGATGGGCGAGCGGAGATGGAGAATGAATCCATTCCAAGCCATAGTCCTGAAGAGGAAGCGATGAAAAAAATGGAGAACTGATCGCCATCGGATGAACGGCGGATCCAAAATCGTGGAGGAATCCTGGTAACGTTAATTCGAGCGTACGCGCGGCGCCACCGGGGATTGGCTCGGCCTCAAAGACCTCGAGCTCGAGTCCGGCTTGCGCGAGAAAAATCGCAGCCGCAAGGCCATTGGGTCCAGCACCGATGATGGAAGCTTTACCCGCCATTGCAAATCACTTTAAATCATGGTGCCCCAGGTCCCGCGAGCGCTTTTGCGAGCTGACCTGGGAAAAATCCATGTCCGTGCATCACCGCCATTGACCCTCGGGTTCACCTAAGCTCCTTTCATGCCGATTGGACTCCATCGCTACCACCAATCGCAACAGACGCACTTCCTCACATTCAGTTGTTACCGTCGCGAGGCCAGATTCGCTTCCCCCGAAACCTATGATCTGTTCTTGCAATGTCTGGAAGACATGCGCCGACGCTTCGCCATGTGTGTTTACGGCTATGTTGTGATGCCCGAGCACGTTCACCTACTGGTGAGTGAGCCCGGTCGCTCGACACTCGGTGTCCCAGATCCCGCGAGCGCTACGCGAGCTGACCTGGGAAAAACGCTTGCCAGCGCTATACGTGATCTGAAAGTGTCATTCAGCAAGCGATTGGGGAGGCAGGAAGGCCAGCCAAGTTCATTCTGGCAGAAGCGCTACTACGATCGCAACCTCCGCGACGAGCACGAGTTTAGACTCAAACTGCGCTATTTGCATCGGAACCCGGTGAAGAGGGGATTGGTAAACGAGCCAGGCGACTGGAAGTGGAGCAGCTTTCGTCATTACGCCTTGCGAGAGATGGGACCAGTAGAAATCGAGTCGGAATGGACGGCGAGAGATCGCGAACTGAGCACGCGCAGTCCAGTGTTTCTTTGCCCAGGTTAGCTCGCATAAAACGCTCGCGGAACCTGGGGCACCAGCGTTCACTGTCTTGGCGCAACGTTTGGTAGCTCAATCATTACAATTCTGCCATCCGGTTCGCGCTCCAGGGTTGGCGCGTAAAGACCCAGAAACTCACGCCGCCACCAATTCCCTGTAGCTCGTTTTTCCGCCAGCGTCGTGAACCAATATTGCCAAAGCACCGCGCGAATTTCGCGTGGTGGTGAATTCGGAAAAGGATTGGCGGCGAAAAGCCGGAGGACTGCGCTGTCATTTTCAAGCAGCCGTACTTCCGTATTGGGCACGATCGAATACTCGCGCCACGAGCCCAGAGATGCAAACCACAAGTTCCAATCAAAGCGCGGCTGATACGGTGCATAGATGCCG
>JAFAGX010000317.1 GCA_019237515.1 Acidobacteriaceae bacterium | reverse complement strand
GATACCACGTCACCACCGTCACTCCGGCGAACATCGAGCCCAGCGCCGCCGCGGCATTGCCGTCGATGATGATCTTGCCGCGGTTCTCGTCCATGCGCTCAACCCAGAACGGGTCGGCCTTTTCGAGGTTCGCAACCGCGTAGTCATAGCCGGCTTTGGCGGCATTCACGTTCAGATCCGCCGCCTTCTGTTTCTTGCCGAACTGCCGCCGGATCGCTTTCTCCATCTCGGCCATGTCGAGCCCGAGCAGGTGCGCCAGCACGCCGGGATAAATCATGTTCTTGACCAGCTTGCGCAGCTTGGCTTCCGGGCACACAGGCGCGACCAGTTTGTCGAAGGGAGCGGAATAAAACGTCACATCCGAGCGAAGCTGGCTGAGATTGAGCGGTTCGTCATACAGCACCGCGGCACCGGGCGCAAGCGACATCACATCTTCCTGCGCTGTCTCCGGGTTCATCGCTACCAGGAAATCGATTTCCTTCTTGCGCGCGATGTACCCGTCTTTGTTGGCGCGAATGGTATACCAGGTCGGCAGACCCGCAATGTTCGATGGAAACAGATTCTTGCCGGAAACCGGCACGCCCATCTGAAAAATGCTGCGCAGCAGCACTGAATTCGAACTCTGCGAACCGGAGCCATTCACGGTCGCCACCTGAATGCTCAGGTTATTGACAATACGCTTCCGCCCGCTCTGCTGGGACGCATCACGGAGCGCTACATCTGTTGTAGCCATTCCTGTCCTTCCTTTGATGGGAGCAGGATTTCGCCTGCTCGGATGAGGTGGAATATTGGTTCGTAGTTACGATTATACGGCACAACCAACGGAGCATGCTGGTGCGGCGAGGTCTTGCAAAGCTGAGCGTACCTGCTTTTTCACCCCTCCGCACGGAAGAACTGCGCCATGTTACGGAATTTATTATATCGTGATGCGACCAATTCTTTCACTGAAACCTTTTGCAATTCTGAGAGGTGCTTTTGCAAGGCAGTGTCCAGCAGCGTTGCAGCCGCGTCGTAGTCGGCATGCGCGCCGCCGGGTGGTTCAGGGACGATATCGTCGATACAGCCAAGCTCGCTCAAATCCCGTGCCGTAATGCGAAGCGCCTGGGCCGCGAGTTCCTTCTTCCGGGCATCCCGCCACATGATCGACGCACACCCTTCCGGCGAAATTACCGAGTAGATGGCATTCTCCATCATGAGCACACGATCGGCGACGGCAATGGCTAGCGCTCCACCGCTGCCGCCCTCGCCAGTAATCGCGGTAACGATGGGGACCTGCAGTCGCGCCATCTCGCGCAAGTTGTGCGCGATCGCCTCCGCTTGGCCGCGTTCTTCTGCGCCTAGTCCAGGATTTGCCCCCGTCACATCCACCAAGGTGATAATTGGGCGCGAAAATTTTTCTGCGATTTTCATCGCCCGCATAGCCTTGCGATAACCCTCGGGATTCGGCAGGCCAAAATTTCGATACATTCGCTGCTTTGTGTCGCGGCCCTTCTCGGTTCCCACCAACATGACTTCTTGCCCGTGAAACCGGGCCATGCCACAGATCATGGCCGTATCGTCCCCAAAGCCGCGGTCGCCGTGAACCTCGCTGAATTCGGGAAACAAGCGCTCGACATAATCGAGCATGTGGGGACGTTGTGGGTGACGTGCTAATTCCGTTTTTTGCCAGGCATCGAAGTGCGCCGCGATTTCAGTCCGTAGGCTGTGAACCCGCTCATGCAGCACTTGCACTTGCCGGCGTGCATCTTCATTTTGTCCAGGGAGAGTCTCTAATTTTGCCAGCTGTTCTTCGATTTTCTCCAGCTCTTGCCGCGATTTCAGCTGGGATTCCATTTTCTTGGCGTCCCCGTTGCGGGAGCTCCAGCGGTCCTCCACCATAGTCAGAAGGAGTTCGGCGCCTTTGAGAGCCAATTCCGCATCACTCCCTGCGGCTGTAGCCGAAGATTTTGAACCAAACGCTCTTGGGCTCGCTGTCATGGGTTATTGATCTTATTCAACGACGCGTACGGCGCCCCGGCCACATAGCTCTTCGACGCGAGCCATGAATTTGCGGTCTGGCTGGACATTATAGCCTTCCGCCTCCATCACGACCATGAAATCGCCCTGCCGTTCCACGTCAAATAACACTTTTGCCTCGCCTTTGCACTGCGAGAACAGAGCATGGAGGTCGTCCACTGTCGCTGCGCCGGACGACTCGACCGGAATGCGAATGCGAAGCGCGCGCGGCAGCGGTACCTTGGCCTCTTCGAGCGGAAGAATGTCATTCACGGTCAGTTTGGGATTAACTCCTTCTTCGATACGCAAGCCACCCCGCACCAGCACCGGCACTTCGAGCTTCACCTTTTCCTGCAGCTTGCGGTAAGCCTCAGGGAACACAATCATCTCCACGGAGCCTTCCATGTCTTCGAGCGCTCCCTGCGCGTAGAAATCACCTTTCTTGGATTTCAGAACGCGAATGTTAGTGATAATGCCTGCCGTAGTGACGTTCTCGTCTTTTCCGGTAGAGGACTTGACGGCAGCAATCTCGGTCGTGCTCAGAGCGTGTAGGTCCTCCAGTTTGTCTTTGTACTTTTCCAGTGGATGCCCGGTGATGAAAAATCCCAAAATTTCCTTCTCGGCCGCCAGACGGGTGTGCTCGTCCCAGTCAGGGGTCTCTGGGAGTTTGTCATTGTTGCTGTGAGATTCTTCTTGCTGGAATACACCAAATAATCCATGCTGGCCGGATTCGGCATCGCGCTGCGCCTTCAGCGCACGCTCGATCGCTTTATCCAGAACCGTCATGACCTGGGCGCGACGGCCAAGGGAATCCATCGAACCACTTTTTATCAGGGATTCCAGCACACGTTTGTTCAGCAGCCGTAGGTCTACCTTCTCGCAGAACTCGTAAATGGATTGATACCGGCTTTCTTTTCGACCTGCGATGATCGAATCGATGGCATTGTGGCCGACATTTTTTACGGCCGCGAGACCGAAGCGGATTGCTTTTCCGTGCGGAGTAAAGTTAGCATCGCTGAAGTTGATGTCTGGCGGCTCGACCGCAATCCCCATCTCGCGGCATTCATTGATGTACTTCACCACATCATCGGTATTTCCTGTAACCGACGTTAACAGCGCCGCCATGAACTCCACCGGATAATGGGTCTTCAGATAAGCCGTGTGGTAGGCCAGCAGCGCATAGGCAGCAGAATGTGATTTATTAAAACCATATCCGGCAAACTGCGCCATTAGATCAAAGATTTTTTCAATTTTCTTCTGCGGGTATCCACGTTGCAGCGCACCCTGCACGAACCGCTCACGCTGCTGTGCCATTTCTTCCGGCTTCTTCTTGCCCATGGCACGCCGCAGCAGATCGGCCTCGCCGAGAGAATATCCCGCGAGTCGATTGGCGATCTGCATTACTTGTTCCTGGTAGACGATGACCCCAAGCGTCTCCTCTAAAACTTCTTTGAGTTCGGGCAGTTCGTATTCAACTTTCTTGCGGCCATGCTTCCGATCGATGAAATCGTCGATCATGCCGCCCTGAATCGGGCCAGGACGGTACAACGCATTCAACGCTGTAAGATCGCCAATGGTATTGGGCTGATACCGTCGCAGAACATCGCGCATGCCGTGCGATTCAAACTGGAACACTCCCGAGGTCAATCCGCTGTAGAACACTCGCTTGTAGGTTTCATCATCGGTCAGCGGAATGTCGTCGAGCGCAATCTGTTGTTCTTGGGTCTGCGCGATTAGTTTGATCGTGTCATCGAGAATGGTAAGCGTCGTGAGCCCAAGAAAATCCATTTTGAGCAGGCCCATCTTCTCGATCGCCACCATGTCAAACGCGGTAACGATTTCGTCATTTTTGGTGCGATGTAACGGAACCAGTTCGATGAGCGGCCGGGGCGAGATCACGACTCCTGCGGCATGAACCCCGGCGTTCCGCACCAATCCTTCGAGCTTGCGAGCGGTATCGAGTAGCTGTCGCACTTGCCCATCACTCTCATACGCTTGCTGCATCGCCGGAGATTCTTTCAGCGCATGCTCCAGAGTGATATTGAGCTGGTTGGGAACCATCTTGGCGATGCGGTCCACATCGCTGTAAGGAATATCCATGGCCCGGCCCACATCTTTGATGGCGGCCTTGGCAGCCATGGTGCCGAAGGTGATGATCTGCGCTACATTTTCACGGCCGTATTTGCGCGTCACGTAATCGATCACTTCGCCGCGGCGATTCATGCAGAAATCGATGTCAATATCCGGCATCGAAATGCGTTCAGGATTGAGGAAGCGCTCGAACAGCAACTCGTGCTGCAAAGGATCAAGGTCGGTGATGCCTAACGAGTACGAGACCAGGGAACCGGCAGCCGAGCCTCGGCCCGGCCCCACCGGGATGTTGTGCTCTCTTGCATATCGGATGAAGTCCCAGACAATCAGGAAATATCCCGAGAACTGCATCTGCCGAATGATGGCAATTTCGCGCGACAGGCGCTGCTCATAATCAGCGATACTGTGTTTGAGTCTGCCTTGTTCTTGCAAATGGCGTAAAGACTGCAGCCGCCGTGCGAAGCCCTCACGCGTGACGTGTTCAAAATAACTGTCCAGCGTGTACGTCTCAGGCACTTCAAAATGGGGAAATGGGCTGCTGACTTTCTCCAGCCGCACATGGCAACGCTCCGCGATCGCCAACGTACGTGAAAGCACGTCGGGCGCATCTTTGAAGACGCGGTACATCTCGTCGTGGCTCTTCACGTAGAAATCCGTGCCCTGAAACTTCATGCGGTTCGTATCCTGAATGGACTTGCCAGTCTGAATGCAAACCATCACATCCTGGGCGTGGGCATCTTCCTCGCAAAGATAATGACTGTCGTTAGTGGCCACGAGCGGCAGACCCAGTTCTTTTTGCAAACGGAAGAGGTCAGGATGAATGCGGCGCTCCATCTCCAAGCCCTGATCCTGTATCTCGAGAAAGAAATTGTTCGTGCCAAAAATATCGCCAAACGACGCGGCGGCTTTCCGCGCAGCTTCGTACTTCCCTTCCATCAGAAATTCCGCCACTTCGCCTTTTAAGCACCCGGACAGGCCAATCAAGCCCTTGGCATGTTCCGCCAGGAATTTCTTGCTTACCCTCGGCTTGTAATAAAAACCATGCAGAGAGGCTTCGGACGTGATTTTCGTCAGATTGCGATAGCCCTCTTCATTTTCCGCGAGCACCAGCAAATGGTTATAACTGTCACCTTCAGGCGGCGTGCGCTCGATGTTGTGATCTTCTTTTTTGCAAACATAAAGTTCGCAGCCGATGATCGGCTTGATTCCCGTCTTATGCGCGGCATTGACGAAGTGCACCGCGCCAAAAATATTGCCGTGATCCGTCATCGCGACCGCAGGCATGCCGAGCTCTTTCACCCGATGGCAGAGCTTCTCCACGTCACAAGCGCCATCGAGCATGGAGTAGTCCGTGTGAAGATGAAGATGAACGAATTGGGACATTAGGGCTCTATGTTGATTTTACTTGGCCTGATTGTAAGCGGAAAGCCATCAACCAACTCTTCGGACTTATCCACAGATTGTGCGTTGAAGAGCCTGGCAACTGTGAAAATTGCCAGCAGAAACTAAAGCACTGCGATCCGCTCCCAGCCGCCCGGATAGCTGACAACTAACCCGAGACTGTCCACTTCTATTTCTGCCTGAAAGCCGGTGTTGCTCTCATAGCGATACATGCTTTCGCTCAACCGTGTGTAGTGTTGCGGCAGTGGCTGAACAGTTAGATCAGGAAACTTGACCCAAGCGGCGCTAACCGCCTGCTTACTTCCAACCTGGAGATTCAGCCGTCGGATGGGAAGCGTATTAGTGGCGGGAGTCAGTGCAAGATCAACATCGTGACAACCCTCGATCTGCTGCATCGTCTGACCCGAAGAGTGCCAGACACCGCGTTTCTCCACACTCAAGCTAAGATGCTTCACCTCACTCCCGATCGAGCGCTCGACTTCTGCCCGGTGAGTCAGCCAGTTCTCATCACAATGAATTTCATAGTTCGCGAGTACAGGCCGGTGGTCTTCCAGAACTCCGGCGACTGTGCCTTTCAGCAACCAACCTTCTTTCGTGCGCCAGAGAGCACAATAATCGGTCCCCTTGAGCAGCAGGTTTCTCCATACGACGACGCGTATCAGACCGTCAGTCAATTAAAAGTCTCGCGTAATAAATGGCTCCGGAATGCCCCCACTAGAGCAGAACGCATACTTTGATGCCAGCAAGACTCTGGCGCGGGCAGCTATTTTGGTAGGGCGAACTCTACTCCTCGATCTTCATTGGCTTTTTTCGTTGCGAACATATCGAGGTCTGAGAGAGGAATCTTGCGCGCGCGATCCACAGTTAAGATCCACAAGGTTTGTCCCACGATCGCGTAGTTCTGGATGTCCTCCGTATGCTTGTCGCGGAACACCAGTTCGGTGGGTTCAGAGCTCGTGCGCGGCTGAGTGCCACGCTCACGTTGCTGATCTTCGCGCAATCGAGCGACTTCATCGTTCAGGCGATCGATCTCCGCTTCTTGTTGCTGCTCAATCTGATTGTTTTGCGCGTAGTATCCAGAATCGGATTGGTACTCCTGATTGGGTGAGTACTGGCTGTAGGAGTTGTTGTCGTACCCTCCATATCCGAAGTCTCCATAGAGCCATGGATAGGAATAGCCCCAACCCCAGCCTCCTCCCCA